>CAILWD010000473.1 GCA_903837815.1 uncultured Chloroflexota bacterium
CCTTTTTCTTAAGCAAGGTCCCATCCATGCCCCTCTGGTGGTGAGCGCGGCGCTGGTTGCTCTGGCGTGGCGTTCTCCGCTCTGGATGGCTGCGCTCTTGTTGCTTGGCTCGGGCTACCTGACCGCGTACAGCCGATTTACCTGGGTTTTTGCACCCGGCCTCTGGATCGTGATGCTGGAATTCGTATCCGCATCTTTTGTAGAAAGGAAAAACGCGTCTCTCGCCTGGAAGCGCAGCCTCATTCTGGGAGCGTTGGGCCTGTTCGGCGGGTTGGCTCTCCCGACGCTGATCGAACAATCCCGCGTGGCGACGCGCCCTCCCCAGCCAGTGGTAGTTGTTTCCACTCCCCAACCGATTGTAACGGCCATGCCTACGGCTGTGCCCAGCGCCGCGCCAATATCGCCAGCCCCCCCCGCTCAATCGGTCTTCGAGAAATACTATCATTTTGTGGTCAAACAGGTGCAAGACCAGCCGCTTTTATGGTATCGACTGCTTCCCAATTCCACCTACCGGCAGGGTATCCTGCTGGCGCTTCTGCTTGCCATTACGCCATTGACCCTCGTTTTGATCTATCTTTCGGCAAGTGGAGCCTGGCGGCTGAGCAGGCTGCAAAAGACGGCCGTGATTCTGCCTTTGCTCGCCTTCCTCATTGTAGGATTGGTTGCCAGCACCAAGATCGGCGGAGGCGGAGATTTGCACAACATGGACATGTTCCTGATTGGCATGATCTTTGTGGGTGCGCTTGCCTGGCAAAACGGCGGCAGGGACTGGCTTCAAAACGAGACTGGAATTCCTGCCTTGACAAAAATCGTTATCGTGGCTTTGCTGGTCAACTCGTCGTTGGCGCCCCTGCTCGAAATGCGTTCCTTCACGTTGGGAGAGCAGGCCTCCCGCCTGAAAACCCTTACCGATGCGAAAAGCGAATCCACGATGGAGATGCTGCCAACCCAGTCTGAGATCGACGCCGCCTTGCAGACCATCCAGACCGAAGCCGAAAAAGCCAAAATACAGGGCGAGGTGCTCTTTATGGACCAGCGCCAGTTGCTGACCTTTGGCTACGTCAGCGGTATTCCGCTGGTCCCCGCGTACGAGAAAAAACTGATGATGAACGAATCCTTGAGCGCCAACGCGGTCTACTTCCAGTCTTACTACGCCGACCTTGCCGCCAGGCGTTTTTCGCTGATCGTCACCGAACCGCTGCGGACTCCAATTCAGGATAGCTCCTATCAATTTGGCGAAGAGAACAACGCCTGGGTAAAATGGGTTGCAAACCCAACCCTGTGCTATTATGAACCTTTGGAAACCCTGAAATCCGTCCGTGTGCAATTGCTGGTTCCCAAACAGGGCGAAGTCGATTGCGCCGCCGAACTCCCATAAGGAAAAATAACGTGAACCTCCGCTACCTTGCCCTCCGCCTTATTCGCCACTTCATGCCCGAAGGCATTGCGCGTTTCCTTTTGAAACACCGCTGGATCATCCGCCCGGGGCTGGAATCCAGCAACCCTGAAGCGGCGGTGGAACAATATTTGAAAGCGCTGGATCAACACGGCAGGTCCATCAACGGGAAGCGGATCATGGTATTTGGCTATGGCGGGCGCTTCGCCGTCGGCGTGGAATTATTGGCACGCGGCGCGGCGCAGGTTGTCTTGTGTGACCACTTCGTCCTGCTCGACCGCGAACGCAACCTGGAATTGCTCCCAAAGTACGAAAAGTATCTACAGTTCGACAATGGCGAAGTTTTGCCTTGTGCGGAGTACACCACCCTCCTGCACGGCGACATCCGCGAGGAAAAAATCCAGGCGCAAATCCCACCCGTCGATTTGGTTCTCAGCACATCGGTGTACGAACATCTCCACGACGCGCAAGGCATCACCGCCGCGCTTGCCAGACTGACCGCGCCGCAGGGCTCCCACCTGCACTTCATCGACCTGCGCGACCATTATTTCAAATTCCCCTTCGAGATGCTTGCATACTCC
>CAILWD010000474.1 GCA_903837815.1 uncultured Chloroflexota bacterium
CTGGCGGCCGGGGTTTGGTCGCGACCGGCCAGCGGGGGGTCGCGGGGCCCCGTGGGGCGGCAGGGGCCGAGACGAGAGGGATCGGACTCCTCCGACGGAGCGGCGCAGGTTGCGCTGATTGCTGTGATGCGCCCAATGCTCGCTTCACTGTTGTTCACCGTATTTGTATATCTGTTGGCGTGGATTTTTCTCTCGCGGAACACCCCAAAAGCGGCCTTCCTGACCGCATTGATCATCGGGCTCTTCTTTACCTTTGGTCACGTCCATATGGCGTTGGACAAGCAATTTCCTGGCGCCGCGCTTGTTCAATGGCTTCCCGCCCTGTGGGGAGTTCTTTTCCTGCTCTCCATATTCTGGGTCACGCGCCCCAGGCTGACATTTGCTTCTGCCGCTTCAACATTGAACGCCGTGGCCGTTGTTTTGATCTTGATGGCTGCCTGGAATATCTTTTCCGCCATCGGCCCGCGCGAAGTGCATGCTCTTGGGATTCCCGCTGCCCCGGTCCAGAATGACCTTGCCGTTCCCGAAGATCCACCGGATGTCTATTACATTATTCTTGATTCCTATGCCCGCGCGGACCTGATCCGCCGCGCCTATGGATTTGACAATACACCCTTCCTGTCGGAGTTGGAACAGCGCGGTTTTTATGTGGCTTCCTGCAGTCAGAGCAATTATGTGCGCACCGAATTGTCGCTCGGCTCTTCGTTGAACATGCAGTATTTGCAGGATTTGAGCGATACGTTCACGCCGGAAAGCACGGCCCGCCGCCTGTTATGGAGCGCCTTGAAACATAATGCGGTGCGTTATAACTTTGAGAGCATGGGCTACGAAACGGTTACATTCGAAACCGGCTTTGACTGGCTCAACATCACCGACACTGATCGCTACCTGAGCCCTCCGCCTGCATCCAACGGCATGACCGATTTTGAAGCCTTGTTCTTGCGCACCACCCTGGCGCGTTATGCGGATGACCTTGGCTGGGTTAACCCGGATGAACTGCTCGGCATTACCACGCGCGCGCGTTTTAATTTTGTCTTTGACAGTGTGGGGGAAATTTCCTCCATGCCGCAGCCTACTTTTACCTACCTGCACCTTGTTTCGCCCCACCCGCCCTTTGTGTTCGATGCACAGGGCTTGCCGGTGGATCCTGCGGACTATTGGAACGATCAGGGCTTATATACCTCTGCTTTGTATAAAAAAGGATATGTGGACCAGATGCAATATTTGAACGTGGTCCTCCTGGATACGATCGATTCTATTCTTGCGAATTCTGAAACCCCGCCGGTGATTATCCTGCAAGGCGATCATGGTCCCTGGCTGCAGCCGCGCAACGACCGCTTCAGCAATTTGACCGCGGTGTACTTTCCCGGCCGGTCAGATGATCTGTATCCCACCCTCTCGCCTGTCAATATCTTTCGTATGGTGTTTAATAAATATTTTGGCGGAAATTATGATATTCTCGAAGACGTCAGCTACTTTTCGCCTGTCCCCAATTTATATGATTTCAGCGAAGTCCCATACCCTTGTGAACCACAATAACCCAAAATGAAAAAGACCATCCTCTTTACAGCCCCTTATATGATTCCTTTTTTGGAGCGTTTTCGTCCCGTGCTGGAAGGCTACGGGCTGGAGTTGATCGTTCCTGATGTGCGTGAGCGCATGGAGGAATCCGAGCTCCTGAACTTTGCCGGCCAGTTTGATGGGACGATTTGCGGTGATGACCGTTATACCGCGCATGTGATCGAAGCCTGCTCGCCGCGCTTGAAGATCATCTCCAAGTGGGGGACGGGTGTTGATTCGATCTCCGCCGAGGCCTGTTCTCTGTTTGGGGTTAAGCTGGGGCGCACACCAAACGCTTTTACTACTCCCGGTCTGCTTTCAGCTCGCTGGACGAGGC
>CAILWD010000475.1 GCA_903837815.1 uncultured Chloroflexota bacterium
CCCGAAATCAAGCCGCTTTATCCGCCGCTTGCCGAGGGCGAAGTTCCCTCGTATGAAGTCCACATTGCGCCGATTGCCAAGCGTTATTGCGTCTCTTGTCACCGCGCGGACAAGGAAAACAACAACTACCTGATGACCTCGTACGACGAAATCCTCACCACCGGCGATAATGCCGACAAGAACATCATCTCCGGCGACGAGACCAGCTACCTGTTGCAAGTGATTCAGGAACAAGCCATCATGGACCCGGCAAAGCCTGACGAAGAGTTGATCGGCGTCATGCCACCCAGCAAGGCGCTCAAACCCGACGTGGTGAACGTGTTCAAACTCTGGATCATGAACGGAATGCCGCAGACGGCGGAAGACGCGGCGGCGCTTTCGACGGTTGCAACGCCAGCGCCGTAACGCAACAATGTTCAATTCCCGTAGGGGCGCAGCGTCGCTGCGCCCCTACGTCGTTTAACGGGTAAAATACCGCCCATCAAATTCAAAGAATGGAGAGAACATGAAAACAGAAAGCGGATTGGAATACATCGAGGTGGAGGCGGGTACAGGCGCGCAGGCAGCGGCGGGCAAGACCGTCAGCGTGCATTACACGGGAAAATTTCAGGATGGGAAGGTCTTCGACAGTTCCATTCCTCGCGGCGAAGCGCTCACCTTTCGCCTCGGCGTGGGACAGGTCATCAAAGGCTGGGATGAAGGCATCGCGCTGATCAAGGTCGGCGGCAAGGCGCAACTGGTCATCCCGCCCGCGTTGGGCTACGGAGAACGCGGCGCAGGCGGCGTCATTCCGCCCAACGCCACCCTCGTCTTTGACGTGGAACTGGTCGCGGTGAAATAAACAAAAAGTCGGGATGTGAAACTCCCGACTTTTTATTTGCCCTGAGCGTATTTTTATGCTCCGAAAAATGTATCACGACATTTTAAATCTCACGGGTCAGTGATTCCATGCGCTCGATGAATAATTCAATAAACTCACGCCCGCGGACGTCCAGCGCAACCTTCATGTTGGCGGGCTTCTTCGAGACTTTCATGAAATCGGCAAAGGTCTTGCCCGCTGAGATACCGCCCGAAATATCCACATCCACGTAATGTTCTTCGATTGTCAGCAATTCGGGGGCAATGATCGTCGCCAGCGTGAGCGGATCGTGCAGGGCACAGCCCTCGAAGCCTTCGTACTGCTTGTAAAATTTCATGTAAGGCACGGTCGCATCGCGGACAAAACGCGCCACAGGCGAGTCGATGCGGTTCAGGCGTTCAACATCGGCGGTGGTGAGCAGGCACTTATAGGTGACGTCCAGCGGAATCAAGGTGATGGGGATTCCCGAATGGAAGACGACATGCGCTGCGTGCGGGTCGGCGTGGATGTTGAACTCCGCCTGCGGGGTGATATTTCCCCCGGAGCGGATTGCCCCGCCCATGATGACCAGCCCCTTCAAAGCCTCCGTGATTCGCGGCTCCTTGCAGATTGCCAGCGCCAGGTTGGTCATGGGCCCGATGGTGAAAAGCGTGATCTCCCCCGGTTCGGCAAGAATGCGCTCAATCAAATAGTCAATCGCGTGCTGTTCCACCGGCCCGGACTTTGGCTCCGGCAAAACAGCCTTGCCGATTCCGCTGGAACCGTGAACGGCATCCCCCGATCTATTCAGCGGATTGACCAGCGGCAGCGAGCATCCGCGCGCGACTGGAATATGGCTTGCCTTTGCAAACTCCAAAACAGCCAGCGCGTTGCGCGTGGTTTTTTCGATGCCGATGTTGCCATGCGCGGTGGTCAGGGCTTCGAGTTGGATCTCCGGCGAAGCAAGGGCGAGGAGAATGGTCAGTGCGTCGTCCACGCCGGGGTCGGTATCGATGATGATGCGGGTTTTCATGAGTCTATTTTACCTGTTGCCCCAAAACGGATTAAAGTTCGTTTCGCGGTCGTAGTAATCTTCGTCCTCGGCGTGTTTCAATTTAGTGACTGCAAAATAGGTGAGCGGCGTCATTGCGGCTTCAATGCCGACCTTGAAGATGTAATTGGCAACGATCAGCGTGAGGAACAGGCTCCACGGAAAAACGCCGAGAGCAGATGCGACGGCGACGAAGGCGATTGTGTCCACGAGTTCGCCGACGAGGGTGCTGCCGATGGTCCGCATCCAGAGCCAGCGGCCGTTCGTGAGGACTTTCATCCGCGCCAGGACGAAGGAATTGCTAAACTCGCCGAACCAGAATCCCGCCAGGCTGCCAAGCACAATCCCGCCGCTGCTCATGCTGCCGAGGATGGCGCGGTAGGCATCGTCGCCCGCGTATTCCTGCCACGTGACTTCGCCGGGCAAAATACCGATGATGTAGAACGAGAGCGAAGCAAGCAAAAGTGAAAAGAATCCCGCCCAGATTACCCGACGCGAACGGCGGTAGCCGTAGACTTCGGTCAGGATGTCGCCAAAGATGTAACTGACGGGGAAGAGAAGTGTGCCAGCGTCGAAAGCCAGCGGAAGGTTGAAGAGATTTATGCCCCAGTCCACAATTTTTGCCGACGAGGCAACGTTGCTGATAATCAACACGGCGACAAAGAACGCCATGATGAAGTCGAAATATTTGTAGGATCGCAAGCTATTCCTTTTTGGCTCATGTGTAGACTTTGTGCGGCAAGTCAAACCCTTTAACGCGAATGGCGCGAATGCGGCGAATTTCGCGAAAAAAATTCGCGTCATTCGCCCAATTGGCGTAATTCGCGTTAAGATTTTTTCCACTCTGCCAGACGACAGCACATCTTTTACATATGAGCCTCCTTTTTTATTCCGCTTTGATTGCATCCAGCACACAAGCCGGACTTTGAGTAATCATGGCGGCATTTACCAAATAAATGGAATCAGACGATATTTGGTCTTCTGTTTGTATTCGGTGTAACCGGGCAGGTCTTTCTCCAGCGCAATTTCTTCATCCAGGATTCGCGCCACGAGAACGGGGATGATCATGGCGCCCGGAATCATCGCCCAATAGGATCCCAGTGCAAGCGGTGACGCGGCATACATCAGGATTGCGCCAAAATACATGGGATGGCGCACGATGGCATAAATATCGGTGTCGACCACTTTCTGTCCGCTGTTGACCTCGATCACGCGTGAGGCGTAACTGTTGACCTGGAATACGCGGAAGACAACCCAATAACCGAGCAGCACCAACACATCCGCGAAAATACATACCCAGATGGGAGCATTCGACCATCCAAAGCGGATATCAAATCCGGGCAGGATGTACGCGAGAAGAAAGAAAATCAAGGAAATTTTGATGATCAATTTTTGTTCCCCGCGCTGTTCGCGCATCCGCATTCTGCGTTCGAGCAATTCCGGGTCGTTTCTGAGCAGATAGACAAGGACAAAGAACATGGGAATGATGAGTATTCCAATGTACACCCATGCCTGCCAGTAATTCCATGTGCCTGCGGGCAGGAATAAAAACAGCATCATCGCAATGATGAACCCCAGCACGCGGCTGGCGACAATCTTTAGCAATTGAGTTTGTGACATGGTCTTGCCTCCGTCAAACGCGAGTCTTGATGACTTTATTATTACACAGCATATCCCAATGTCAACTTCTCGCGCTTCTCGGTTGAACCACCCCGCCTTTTACATCCCAGACCTCGGCTTGCTCCACGAATTCATCTGCAAAGGAATGCGTATCGGTGGTGGTGAACAGCACCTGCGAATCCTGGCTGACGTATTTCAATAGGTCGGCGCGGCGCTGGGGGTCGAGTTCCGCCATCACCTCGTCCAGCAAAATGACGGGGGCTTCGCTTGTGCGCTCTTTCATCCATTCCACCTCGGCGAGTTTGATCGAGAGCAGGGTCGTCCGCAGTTGGCCGCGCGAACCGTAGTCGCTGACGTCTGCCTTGTTGATGATGAATCGCAAGTCGTCGCGGTGCGGCCCAATCGTCGTCACGCCGCGCGCGATCTCTTCGCCGCGAATCTGTTTCAGCCGCGCCAGGAATCCGCTTTGGATTTCTTCCAATCCAATCGAGGAGCGGTCGATTGACGTATCGAGTTTCAATCCCAGTTGCATCTCAGGCTTGGGCAGCGGATCGTAAGCTGGTTCGTAGGCGAGACGCAGAGTCTCGGTTCCACGCGTCAACTCGTGATGGATGCGGGATGCGAAGCGTTCGATTTCCTGGACTGCCTGAATCCGCCATTCGATGATCTGCGCCCCAAATTTGACCAGAGTCTCGTCCCACACTTCGAGTTGGTTGCCGTTCCCGCCCTTCGACAAACCTTCGTTCAAGGCTTTGAGCAAGGCATTGCGTTGGGTCAGAGCCTGCGAATATTCGCTCAGCACGCGGGCATACGCGGGCACAGCCTGCGCCAGCGCGAGGTTGAGATAGCGGCGGCGTTCCTCGGGACCACCTTCGATGATCTGCGACATTTGCGGCACGAAGAGCACGGCGTTGAAATGTCCCACGATGTCGCTGACGTGACGTTTCACCCCGTCAATCAAAATCTCCTTGCGAAGTCTCTGCCCGTTGACACCTGTCGGTTCGAGGATGAGTCGCGCTTCGATGCGATGTTTTATTTTTCCGCGCTGGTAATCTGCCACGAGACGGGTCACTGCCAGCGGATTCTTCGCCTCGTGGAAGTTGACGATCTGCCTGTCCGCGTGGGTTTGGAAGGATGTGAACGCCGCTAGAAAATAGATTGCTTCGAGGACGGAGGTTTTGCCCTGCGCATTGCTTCCCACCAACACGACAGCCCGCCGTGGAAGTTCCAAATCCAGGCGGGCGAGACTGCGAAAGTTGGTGAGGGAGAGATGCTTTAAATACATTGGGGAAAGGTCAAAGGTCGAAAGTCAAAGGTCAAAAACTGGGCGACCTTCGACTTTTGACTTTCGACGCGGTTCACACGTTGTCTTCGACAGGTTCCTGCGGTTTCCAGACGTGCTGGGAAAGGTCGGTGAAGACCACGCCGTTCAGGTGGTCGATCTCGTGCTGAAAGATGCGTGCGAGCCAGCCGTCCACTTTCAACTTGACGGGTTTGCCGTGACGGTTCAACGCCTTGACCTGCAAAGCCTCGTGCCGTTCCACTTCGCCCAGCAAGCCGGGGATGGAGAGACAACCTTCGACGCCCATCACCTTTTCCTCGGAGGCTTTCACGATTTCGGGGTTGATCAACACAAACAACTGCTTTGGCTTCGGCGGTTTGGCGGGCTTTTCCGTGTCTTCATGCACGGTTTCGACTTCTTCGTCCTCGTCCTCTTCCGCGTATTCGACCACAGCCAGGCGTTCTGAGATGCCAACCTGCGGCGCGGCAAGTCCCACGCCGGGGGCGTCGCGCATGGTCTCGATCATATCGTCGATCAGGGTTTGCAATTCCTTTCCGAAATTGGTCACTGGCTTTGCCTTGCGCCGCAGCACAGGGTCGGGCAGGGTTACGATTTGTCTCAATGTCATATTTTTTCCTGTTTACTCATAAAAGATTCTACTCGCCGCCGTCCTGCGGACCGTCCCCGTCGAACCCATCGAAATCCATGGGCACAACTTCGTCGTTGCCGGCTTCCAGTAGTTGCTCCGTTGCAGATTCAGCAGGAGCCTTCATGGGCGCGTTGAAATTATTGATGTTCTCGTGGTAGGCGGCGATCCAGGTGGCAAAGCGGTCCCGGTCGGCGCTGCCTTCGTCTTCCTTCTTCTTGACAAGACGCGACACGCGCCTGCGGTTGATATCTGCCTGCACGCCGGCCGGGTCTGCGACATCCTGAAAGTCGAACTGCGAACCGCCGACGGTGATCTTGACCGTGCCGTAGTTGAAAATGTTGGCGATGATCCCCTCGCGCGTGTAGGAGGTGCTCAGGATGCTCTCGATCTGCGCCGCGCGTTTTTGTACCTTGCCAAAGGGGATGCGGTCGATGTCGAATATCTGGTCGCTGGTCACCATGAAGATATCGTTCTTCCAGTCTTCGTATTTCCAGAAAAACCACCCGAAGTCAACCAGCGAGAGGATGAAAATAACAAGCGAGATCGTGTCGGGCATGAAATTCGAAGCGATCAAATCCAGTTCGGGCGAGTCCACAACATGGAAGAAGCGCCACAACTGCATCGTGAATAAAAACGCGGCAAGCGCCAGCGGCTGCCATGCTTCCTGGAGTAACACGATCCAGTGTTTGTGATAGGTGATCGTCCCCGCGTCTTCCATGCGCAGCGCGAACAGGGTTTTGAATGCGACCCACCACAACGGTTGTTTTGCCAGGCTCTTGTCGATCACCACTGGAGGAAGGTCGTCCAGCTTCTTTTTGTCAACTGGCAACCCCAGTTTCTCGCGGATGGTGTTCTTCATCAAATCTTTTTGCGAGATGACCGTGACCGACCTGACGCGCTCCCAATATTCACGGATCATGTCTGCCGCCTGGTTGGGATGATCCACATAGTCGAATTCGAGAGTGCCGACAAAGGTCTTCACAATGACGTTGCCGTAGTCCAAAATTCTACCCAACTGGTCGGTCTCCACGTTGACAGAGAGAACCGAACTGAGGGGCGCTTCCTCACGGCTGTCGTAAATCCCGACCACCTTTTCGAGCCAGATGACACGCTGGTTGGTGACGATGTAATAGTCGTTGCTCCAATCCACCAGTGTCCAGATGATCCAGGCAATGTCGGCGGCCAGGGTCGCGCCCCCAACTGCCAATGGGATCGCCGACCTTGTCAGTCCCCACAGGAGAAAACAAACCAGCGGAACAAGCAGGGCAAGCGCGGGCACAACCAAGGCCTGATACAGGCGTAGTTTATGCCTGCGCGCCACAAAATAAATGACTTCCTTGGGGCCCACCCAGTCGAATCTGGTTGCGCGCGCCAGCTTGTGACTCTTAATGGCGACCAGGAAATTCGGCTTCAATTTCGGGTATGTGCCAAGCAGTTCGTCGAAATGCTTGCGGGAGAGGTAAAGCAGGGTGGTGTCTTCGACGGCGGTGATGGTCGCGGAGCGGTTGCGATTTTCCACCAGCGCCTCCTCGCCGAAATAATCCCCGCCCACCAGCCAGATGATCGTTTCTTCGCCCTGCTGGGGATGGGGGCGGGTGACATTGACCCTGCCCTTAAAAATAATATAAAAACCTTCGGGTTTGTCGCCGCGCTTGAAGATCACCTTTCCCGCAGGGGACTGCTCTTCATCGAACTTGCTGGCAATACCCGCAAGTTGATCCTCCTTCAAGCCGCTGAAGAGGTGAACTTTATTAAGAAGAATGACGCGTTGTTTGAGGTCGATCACAGTTTGATTCTATCAAATTTCCCGCACAATGGAGCATCCATAAACGGGAGATTCCGCCAATGCGGGCAAGCGCCCTTCGAGCAGGGACTCAACCGACTCATCCAGAAAGAAGCGCGGTGGTCGCCTGGACGACAAAGCCTGCCGTCGAGGGCAGGCAGTTCAAAGTCGGGAACGGGTTGGTTGATTTCCATGTTTCTATTTGGAGTCCAACGTCTCCTGACGTTGGACTCCGTTACTTCAATCCAAAATCCCAACTCCCGCCAGTTTTTCGATCACACCCACAACGGCCGAATTATCCAATTCTCCCATGCCCATCTCGATCATCTGCTGGAATAATGCCGTGTTTGCAATCGTGCCGGAGATGGGAACGTCGTATTCCTCGGCAGTGTCCATCACGATTTTCATGTCTTTCAATTGCATGTGCGCCTTGAAGCCGGGGTTGCGGTTGCCGTCGAACAAACGCGGCGGCTTGACATCCAGACTCCAGCATTGCGCCGCGCCGCCCTTAATGGCATCCACCACTTTACGCGGATCGACTCCCGCCTTCTTTGCGAAGACCAAAAGTTCACCCATCGCCACCATCTGTGCCGCCACCATGATTTGGTTTGCCGCTTTCGCCACCTGACCCGCCCCCGGTCCACCGACGTGGGTGATGGTCTTGCCCATCGCTTGAAAAACGGGCATGGCGCGTTCCAGCGCAGACGCTTCGCCGCCGACCATGATGGTCAATGTGGCATTCTTCGCGCCGATGTCTCCGCCGGAGACGGGAGCATCCAGCGCGTAAACGCCCTTCTTCGCCAGTTCCGCCGCAATCTTCCGCGCCGACGCTGGTTTGATGGTTGAATTATCGATGTAGATCAGCCCATCGTGAGTCGCTTTGATAATTCCGCGCTCACCCAACACCACTTTTTCCACGTCGGGTGAATCGGGCAGGTTGGTGAAGACAATGTCCGCCTGTGCCGCAACCGTCGCTGGCGACGAGGCGCGGATCGCGCCCTCCGCTACCAGTTCGTCCACCGCCGCCTGTGATCGGTTGTGAACTACCACGGGAAATCCCGCCTTGAGGATGTTGCGGGCGATGGACTTGCCCATCAACCCAAGTCCGATGTAACCAACTTTGAGCATGTCGACTCCTTGAATGAAAATGACGCCGGGATTATACCCGCCCTTTTTCTTTCGATTTGCAAACCGTCAAACAGCAGATTACAGCCCTGTGGGCGGCTCCACGTCCAGGCCGTTTGTGCGGGCGATTTCCTCGAAGATGATTTCGATGTCGTCGATGAAGTGGTCGAGGCCATCCACCTTCTGCGAAAAATCTGCGCCAAGCAGCCCCAACTCACTCGCCGCGCTTCGCCAGAAGTTGAAGTGGTCGCCATCGAGAACTTCCGCCGCCGAAGTCCATGTGTTTAGCAAAGGCCAGAGCGCCGCAAACGGCACATCTCCTTCGAGCATGGCTTTGATGGCTTTTTCGTAATAATTTAAGCGCGCGGGATGGATGCGGGAGTCCACGCCGGCTTTTTCGCAAGCCAGGATATAAGCAGACTTCCAATCGGAGAGCCAGAGTCTGACCTTTTCCATATCTATGCGGGTCGAGCCCAATAACCCGAAGGCGGTTGCCGTCATTTCGGGTTTTCCCGCCGCCTCGGCGCGGGCGGGGAATTCCAACAGAAGCCTGCGTTCTTGAATCGGCGCGCTACTTAATTCTGCAACGGCGTTCAACGCGTGGAACAGCGACTTCATGTATTTCCGCACTTCCTTCGGCCCGACGGCGTTTTCTTCCACTTCGGTCAGGTCCATCCAGATGCCGCGCCCGTGCGAGAGCATTTTGCGGCAGCGCTGGAGCATGAGCGGGGGTTGTTCGAAGTCGAATCCAGCCCGCAAACTTGCCTGAACGAAGTCGAAGAACTTCTCGCGCTCGTAGAGCAGGATGGGATCGTACATTTCGTAGCCCAGCCAGGGGTCGGCGCGCAATTCGCGGGGCGACTTGAATTCATCCTTCATGCGACGGCTGATATCGAGATGGAAATCGGGGGTGAGTTTTACGAACTCGCGGAATTGCTTCGGCTTGGTCTTGTGGACGAAGACGATGTCGATATCCGCCGTGCCGCCGAGCATGGGATCGACGTTCAGCAATGACCCGGTCAGATAGGCGGCGACAATATCCGTGTCGTTGTATGCCCTTTCCTGGGCGGTCTCTTTGGCAATGCGGAGGAGTGATTCGCGGGTAACTCGCATGGTATTTTCCTTACTGGCTTACGGAGTCCAACCGCTCCGCGCCTGACGTTGGCTGCACGCTTTGCGCCCGAAGTCAGGAGACTTCGGAATCCAAGTCTCAGATGGGCAAGCTTTGTTGAAACGGGACCAGTCCCAACGTCTCGCGGATGCGGTTCTCGACGTGTTTGACGTGTTCGGGATTCTGGATGATGTTCAGGCTGTTGGAATCAATTTTCAGAACGGGTGTGTGGTCGAATGGTTTCGAGAAGAAACTTTCGTATGCCACATTAAGTTCGTCGATGTAGCCGCGTTCCATTTGTCGCTCGTAGGGGCGGTCACGGAAAGCGATGCGGCTCATCAACGTATCTGTGCTGGCTTGCAGATACACCAGCAAATTGGGCTTGGGAATTTTCTCGCCCAGCGCTTCGTGGACTTTGTGGTACATGTCCAGTTCATCGCCCTTCAGGTTGATGCCTGCGAAGAGCGCGTCTTTGGCGAAGGTGTAGTCGGCGATCAGGTTTTTTCCTTCAGCCAGAGACTTGGGCACGTTGCTATTCTGCTGGCGGTAACGGCTGAGCAAAAAGAAGATCTGGGTTTGAAAAGCATAACGCGCGCGGTCACCGTAGAAATCGGAAAGGAAGGGGTTTTCCTCGAAAACCTCCAGCAAAACCTCTGCCTCGAATGCGTTTTGCAACAGGCGCGCAAGGGTGGTCTTACCGACACCGATCACGCCCTCAATGGCTATGTACATGAAAGGAACGCTCCCTGTGTAATTTGAATTAAGGATACCATAGTTTGAGAGGGGAATGAGAAGGGATGGGACGCAAACCCAGTTGGGAGTATTAAATCAATGGTCCCGAAAGCGCATGACTTTCGGGACAACTTGTTTTAGTTTTTTGGCTTCTCGCGGTCGAGCCATAACTCGCGGTATTTGCGGTTCCAGTCGATTAGGAAGCGGACGGCAATGACGACGCCCGCACCCGCCGCCGCCCAAAACGCGGCATCGCGGAGGTGGAAGAGCCAAAAGACGGGCGCAATGAGAATCCCCGTGAAGACGCTTGCCCGCGCCGAGTGACGAACGGTCAGCACCAGCAGGACGAGCAAGCCGAGGCTGATGACGAAAGCCAGCGGGTTGATGGCAAGGAATGCGCCGCCTGCGGTTGCCAGTCCCATGCCGCCACGGAACTGGGCAAAGACCGGGTAGCAGTGCCCCAAAACCGCGAAGGCGGCGGTCAGCGCGATAACGTAGGTCGGGATTCCATCCCGACTGACTGCAAGATATGTCGGGATAAATCCCTTGGCGATGTCTAGAATCAAAACCAGCGCACCCCAGCCGAATCCCGCCTGACGGATGGTGTTGGTGGTGGTGGCGTGACCTGAGCCCCAAATTCTTCCGTAGGCTTCTGAAGGGCTTCCCAACCCTTTGAAATAAATCCCAAAATAACATCTGAAAAGAACAACAAAAAGAAAAACTCGGGAGCC
>CAILWD010000476.1 GCA_903837815.1 uncultured Chloroflexota bacterium
CGACCACTGTGGCAGTGATATTGTCCACGTCTTTGAAGGGCAGGGATTCGATAATGGTCGTGCCGAGCGCAATCCACACCAGCGGCAGGAGGTAGGCGGAGAACGGAGCGGAGAAAATCCCAGCCTGAACGTAGACGAACAGCACCAGCGCGGAGAGAATCCAGCCGCCGACGAAGACTCCAATCGAGCCCGCGACAGACTTCTTCTCACTCCATGAAAGTTTGGGAGATTGTACGTTCCGCCCGATCATGTCGGCAATGCCGTCGCCGCCGCAGAGCATCATCAACGCCACAATGCCAACGGGAGAATCTTTCCAGAAAATGACGGTCAACGCCACAAACATGATTCCGTAGAACAGCGGTCCGCGCAGGATTTCCTTCGGGTCGCCCGTGCGCGACATGGCTTTGACCGACGCTTCGTCTTTCATCACGCCCAACCCGATCAGCGCAAACTGGAGGGTGATCGAAAACGGAACCAGCGCCGCCAGCCAGCGCGCTTCGGGCGCGTCGTTGAACAACAGCCAGCATAGCACGAAGAGCGGCCCCGTCCCGATGTGAATGACCTTGCGGCTCATCCTGCTATCCATCCAGCCGCGATGGGCGATGAAATCCATCAGGCGTAAAAATGCGAGCGAAGCGACAAAGGTAAGAACAAGGGCAACGTAATTATTCACTTGAAACTCCTGCAGATGAGATGACAAACTTCCGCGATTATACCCATGACGGGCGGGCGGCGGAGTTTCTATGCTAGAATCGCGCCATGCAATTTGATGTCTTTACCCTCCTGCCAGAAATCTTCCCCCCCTACCTCAATAACAGCATCATGAAACGCGCCCGCGAGCGGGGACTCATCGACGTGCGCGTTCACAACATCCGCGACTACACCCACGACAAACATCACACCACCGACGACACCCCCTACGGCGGCGGCGGCGGGATGGTGATGAAACCCGAACCCGTCTTCGAGGCGATTGAAACTGTACTGGGGCTATCCGCTCCGAGCGTAGTCGAGGAGCCGTCCTTCGACTACGCTCACATTGTCCCGACGCACTTTCGGGAGGGCGAATTCGACTTCGCTGACATTGTCCCGACACACATTCGGGAGAGTGAATCCAACGTTCCCATCATTTTGCTCACCCCACAGGGACGAGTCTTCAACCAAAGCATTGCCAAGGAACTTTCGCAGTATCCGCGCATTGCCCTGCTTTGCGGACGTTACGAGGGAATCGACGAGCGCATCCGCGAGCATTTGGTGACCGATGAAATCTCCATCGGTGACTACGTGTTAACCGGCGGCGAACTCCCCGCCCTGATTTTGATCGACGCCATCTCGCGCCTGCTCCCCGACGTTTTGGGCGACCCCACCGGCGCCGAGGACGACTCGCACGCGATGGGCTTGCTCGAATATCCGCACTACACCCGTCCGCCCGAATTTCGCGGCTGGAAAGTCCCCGAAGAACTGCTGACCGGCGCCCACGCCAAAATCGACAAATGGCGAAGAGAACAGGCGCTGCTGCGGACATTGAAGAAACGCCCCGACATGCTCGAAAAAGCGGAGTTGACAAAGGCTGATTTGAAATTTCTCAAAAGTTTGGAGAATGAAGTAAAAAGTGATAAGTAAAAAGTTGGGCGACCTTTGACTTTTGACCTGCAACTTGTAAACCTTCCAACCCTCAACGGAGTACCCCATGTCCAGACTCAACTACGGCAAGACCTTCCTGCTCGGCTTTGGCTTCTTCGGTGTCAGCGTCATCTGGGGCGTGTATAACGCCTTCGTCCCCATCTTTCTTTCGGAAAAATTTGGTCTTGCGCCCGCGATGGTCGGCTTCTTCATGACGCTCGACAATATCGCCGCGCTGCTCGTCCAACCCTTCGCCAGCGCCTGGTCGGACAGAGTCCGCACCCCGCTTGGGCGGCGCATCCCCTTCATCCTCATCGGAGCGCCTATCAGCGCGGTTGCCTTCGGGTTGATTCCGCTTGCCGCAGTGCTTCCGTTGTTTGTGGCGTGTACCAGCACCCTGCTCCTCAGCGCCGCCATGTGGCGCACGCCCGTCATCGCCCTCATGCCCGACATCACCCCCTCGCAGTTCCGCTCACAGGCAAACGGCGTGATCAACTTCATGGGCGGCATCGGCGCGATTATCGCCTTGCAGACGGGCGGCATCCTCTACAAGATGAGTCCCAACTTCCCGTTCTGGCTTGGCTCCGCACTCGTTCTGCTTGCCGCGCTCATCGTCTATCTTTTCATCGAAGAGCCGAAGGAATACGAACAGTCTGAGGTTCAGCCTGGTTTGTGGGCAAGCCTGCGCGAAGTCGTCACCGACCCCGATAAAAGCGGTCTGCGAATCCTGCTCGCCATTTTCTCCTGGTTCATCGGTTACTCGGCGGTGGATACCTTCTTCACGCTCTACGCCAAAAATCATCTCGGCTTGAACGAAGGCGACGGCGCGACCCTGCTCTCGGTTCTGCCGCTCTTCTTCGTCTTGTTCGCCATCCCATCTGGATTTCTTGCCGGCAAAATCGGACGCCGCACCACCATCTCGATTGGCTTAGTGGCGATTTCGCTCATGCTGGTTTTACTCTACGTCACACCCGCCGAAGCATTGCTCATCGGCATCGCCCCCCTGCCGTTGGTCGGTATTCCGCTGGTGGAAGGCGGCGCGCGGATGCTGACTCTGGCGGGAGTCTTCCTTATCATCGCGGGCGCGGCTTGGGCGTTTGTCAACATCAACTCCCTGCC
>CAILWD010000477.1 GCA_903837815.1 uncultured Chloroflexota bacterium
GCATTCCCATTCATGCAGGAAAAGAAGATATCGTCAGCACAAAGACATACACCAACATGATGGCCGTCAACCTGCTTGCCGCAATTCAACTTACCGGCGGCGACCTGAAAGCCGCCATGTCAGAAATGCGCGCCGCAGCTGATTCAATGGAAGCCTGGCTCGCTGATTGGGAAGCCCGCGTGCGAGAATTGGATTCCATGCTGGGTGATTTCAATGAACTCTTCCTGATCGGGCGCGGCGCTTCAATGTGTACGGTCTGGAACGGACCGCTTAACAACAAAGAGGCTGCCAAATTTTCATTCGAAGGGATGCACGCCGCAGACTTCCGCCACGGCCCGCTTGAAATTGTGTCAGACGGATTCGTTGGGATGATTCTGGCAGGCGCAGATCAAACGTCAGCGCTAAACCGCGACCTTGCGCGAGAAATCATCTCCTACGGCGGGCGGGTCATCTGGCTGGATTCATCCCCCGATTCGGAAATCCCCACCCTGCTTTTGCCGAAGACCAGCAGCCTAACCCGCCCACAGGTTGAGATTCTGCCACTGCAACTACTTACGCTGATCATGTCAAACCGCAAAGGAATACAGGCTGGACAATTCCGTTATTTGAAAAAGATAACTTCACGCGAATGAAAAAACACCATGTTAAAAATCAAAAGACCCGGATTAAAACAACCGGGTCTTTTCGAGGGGAGCCTGAAGGGTTTCGAACCCTCAACATCTACATCCACAGTGTAGCGCTCTGCCATTGAGCTACAGGCTCCATGGTTGAAACGGGCGTTATTTTACCATCAGGGCGCAATGCCTGCAAGGATGTTTTTGATGGTTTCGGGGGCAGTTTCTCGCTTGACCACCACCTGTTCGCCGCTGACCAGATTCTTCACCGCCACCTGACCGCTTGCCGCTTCGTCGGGCCCCACGGTGACGACGATACTCACCTTCATCTTGTCTGCAAATTTGAATTGCTTTTGGAGTTTGACCGCATCGGGATAGCAAATCACCTTCAAGCCTGCGCTGCGCAGTTCAGCCGCCAGGGAGAAGGATTCGCCCAGCAGGCTTTTGTCGAAGACCGTGACGAGGACAGGCGCGGGGCTGGGGATAAATTCGGGGACGAGCCCCATCTCTTGCAAGACAATTCCAACAACCACGTCGCCCATCGCAAAGCCGGTAGCCGGGAGCGGCTGTCCGCCTACGTCGGAAAGCAGGTTGTCGTAACGTCCGCCGCCGAGAATGGCGCGTTTTACCGAGCCGCTGGTTTCAAATGCTTCGAAGACCGTGCCTGTGTAATATAAAAGTCCGCGTGTGATGCTGGGATCAAATTTGACATATTCCTTCACCCCCAGAGCTTCGAGGGCCGCAAAGAGACGCGTCAGGTCTTCGTCCTTTTTCCACAGATCGAAATTATCGAGAATGGCTTTCATTCCCTCAAGTTGAGCCTGAGACAGGCCAATTTCGAGGGCGTAGGCATCCCAGTTGGCAGGAGTCATCTTGCCACGGCGATCCACCAGACCGAGCGCATCCACCCGTTTCTCCTGCGAAATACCCAGGTCGTCGAATTCCGCATTCATCAACTTGCGGTTGTTGACAAAGACAGTCGCCTGCTGCGGGGTAAGCCCAACCAGTTTCATAAAAGTGACGCCAACGGCGATGAGTTCTGCGTCTGCTTCTGGGGTATCGACCCCGAGCATGTCCACATTCCACTGGAAGAACTCGCGGGTGCGCCCCTTCTGAGGCTGCTCGTAGCGCCAAAACGGGCCGAACGACCACCAGCGGACGGGGAAAGTCAACTCGCCCTGTTTCGCTGCAATCATCCGCGCCAGGCTGGGGGTGAGTTCGGGGCGCAGGGTGACGAAGTCGCCGCCGCGGTCGGTGAAGGTGAAAGACTGCTTCTTGACCAGTTCCTCGCCCGACTTCGCCGCGTACAGGTCAATCGGCTCGATGAAGGGCGCGTCCCACTCTTGATACCCAAACGAGGTTGCCGCTTCGCTCATCTTTTTGTAGATGAAATTGCGCAGCGCCATCTGCTCGGGATAGAATTCGCGTGTGCCTTTTACTGCTTGAATTTTGTTTGCCATGATAACTCCAGTGCGCGGATTTTATCACGAGTTCGGAATCTGTCTCAAAATTCAACAATTGAATTTTGATTTGCTTTTGGTATAATCCACACACCATTTACAAGGAGCTACAAATGAAAATTGATTATCAAGAACCCAGCAAAGACCTGCTCATGCGGATTGACATCCACGAGAAATACGGCTCAGCCAACATCGACGTCTGGACCAACGACCTGCTCAAACCGCAGGCGGGCATGAACATCCTCGACGTGGGCTGCGGC
>CAILWD010000478.1 GCA_903837815.1 uncultured Chloroflexota bacterium
GCGACCGCCCAGACCATCACCAAAGTGCTCATAATCGCAGCGCCCAAGCCCTCCCCTGCGGCGGAGGCGGTGATGAAGTTGAACGTCCCGTGCCAGAGCGCGACAGAGAAAATGCTTCCGCCCGTGCTGTTGTAGAGCCAGGTCAGAAGGATCGCGCCGCACATCAAGCCGAAGGACCAACCGATGGCAATGGCAGGATCGAACAGGTAAAAAAAGATGGGCAAATGCCAGGCCGCCCACAAAATCCCCAGCACGAGCGTGGCGGATAGCGCGTTCATTTTCTGCTGTAAGCGCGGCAGGGCAAATCCGCGCCAGCCAATTTCTTCGCCAATGCCATAGGTGAAGATCCACAAAACGAGCGCACCGATTCCCAGGTTCGGCAGAAAGTTGACCTGCCCAAGCAGACTCAAATCCACCCACGTCCCCTGAATGAGACGCAGAACAAGCACCACCGCGGCATATCCCACCAAAGGGGAAATGGTCACCATCCACCACAAGGGGCTCATCCGCCAATTGGTCAAGCGCTTGAAGATATCAGTAATGCCCGCCTTGCCTTTGGTCAGTCCCGTCACGATCAGCGCGGACAGCGTAGGACCATAAGCATAAAAGTAATGAATGTAAGACGGAATCTTCCAATCCACTTTACCCTGCGCGATCAATGCCAGCGGAATCCCAATCGACCACGAGATGGCATACGCCAACAGGAAGTATCCCACCAGGGAATATTTTTGGAACCAATTTTTCACAGACATACTGCCCTCCGAAACACTCCGCCATAGCCCTCAACCGCGAGCGGAGTTTCCATAAATCTAATTTGGCTTGCGTAACGTCAAGGCGTAGAATCGACCGTCCCAAACCGTTTCGACATGCATGTCCAACATTTCGGGCGGAACCAAATCCACAGGTGCGGAGGCGTTACCTTGCCCGTCCTTGAAATAGCCGCTGGTGATCGGCATGTTTTGATACGAGTCCTTCACGTGCTTCTCGGTTTCGTCGCTGATCAGGATGAGACTGCCAGGCTTCGCCACACGGATCATCTCGCGGATGGCGCGCACCTTGTCATTGAAGAAGTTGATCCCGCCCGCGTGATAGACCACGTCCATGCTGTTGTCCGCGAATGGCAGGCGCTCGGCGTTGCCTTGGAACAGTTCGGCGTCCATGTCCCAGCGGCGCAGATTCGTTTGGCAGTTCGCCAGCATTTCCGCCGACAGGTCGAGGCCAAACAACTTCACGCCCTCTGGCAACAAGCGATAATTCAACCCCGTCCCCACTGACGTTTCCAACACCGTATCGCCAGGCTTAACCTCAAGATATCGCAGGTACTGATAAAGGACGTGATCGTTTCCGCCGTACAACAACGCGGCCGCGAACTTCTGCGAACTGTCGTAAAAACCGCCGATGGTCTCGTAGAGTTGGTTGTACTTTTGATTCGAGCCCGTCATGTCCTCCGCTCGCAAAAAGACGGGGATTCCATTGCGGATCGGGAACTTCTCGCCCGACGCGCTGACCAACATCTCCTGGCCTTTCTCGCTCACCACAGTCAACGCTTCGCCCGTGAACGGACTCCGCAAGATCGCGACAGCCTCTCGCCGCTTCGCCCAAACTTTGTGTTGTGTGTCGGGGCGGGTGATTGCCCATGCAGACAAAACGACTCCCGTAACAAGGCATGGCC
>CAILWD010000479.1 GCA_903837815.1 uncultured Chloroflexota bacterium
ATGGAGGCGGCGCTGAAGGCTTCCGTTCCCGTCTTCATGATGGTCAGGCCGCGCAGTTGCGACTTTCTCTACACCCAAAATGAAATCGAACTTATGCACCGCGACATTCACGCCGCCAAAAAACTTGGCGCGCTGGGCGTCGTGTTTGGCGTTCTCACTGCCGATGGGCAGATGGATGTCCCGATTATGAAATCCCTCGTCAAAGAGGCGGCTGGGATGGACGTCACCTGTCATCGGGCGTTTGATCAGGTTCGGGATGTGTTCGAGGCGCTCGACGCGCTGGTCGAGTTGGGTGTCAAAAGGATATTGACTTCGGGGCAGGCAGAAAATCCTTATGACGGTATGGACATGCTCCAAAAAATTGTGTCTCACGCCCGCAAGCGAATCATGATTATGGCGGCGGGCGTGACCCCTGCCACTGTGAATGAAATTGCGCTGAAAACCGGCGTGGACGAAGTCCATTCCGCCGCCGCCATGTCGCGCAGAAGCGGCATGACCTACATCCGCGCGGACGCCAAAATGGGACACGGCGATGACTTTGCCTTGAACGTCGTCGAAGGTGAACAAGTGAAGGGAATCAAAGCAGGGATTGCGAACCTGTGACCTACCTGATTTTTACCACGGAGACACAGAGGCACGGAGTTTTGCATTGTTTTTCTCGGTGTCTCCGCGTCTCAGTGGTTCAAGAAGAGAGAGTCAATCCGCGTTCAAAATTTGCGCAAATCCGTGAAATTCGCGGCAAAAGCGCCTTGAATGAAAGCCCAAGTAATTAGTCCTGACTTGCCGACATGACCCCGAAAAAAGCCACTCACCAGCAAACCAAACAGCACAACCGTGATCTCGTCTTGCGGACGATTTTTGCAAACGAGTCGATCAGCCGCGCCGAAGTTGCGCGGGTGACTCATCTGACGCGCACAACGGTTTCAGATGTGGTCAATGGTTTGCTTGCCGAAGGGTTGGTGGAGGAAGTCGGCAGGGGAGAGTCGCTGGGCGGCAAGTCGCCGATTTTGTTGAGCGTCGTTGCCGACTCGCGGTATTTGATCGGTTTAAATCTTGCGCAGGGTAAATTTACGGGTGCGATTGTCAATTTGCGGGGCGAAATCAAGGAGATGGTCGAAGCGCCCGTCCACGATGACAACGGCGAGAACGCTCTCAACCTTGTTTATCAAATGATTGACCAGTTGCTGAAGAAGAAAATCAAGCCGATTGTGGGGATTGGCGTCGGCGCTCCAGGCTTGGTCAACACCCGCGAAGGCGTGGTGGTCAATGCGGTCAATTTGGAATGGCAGGATTTACCCCTCAGCCAACTGCTCGAAAAGAAATACAAAGTTCCCGTGCGCGTTTTGAACGACAGCCAGGCGGCGGCAATCGGTGAATTTGTCTACGGCGGCGGACACGCGCCCGATGAGAACATGGTCGTGGTCAACGTCATTCACGGTATCGGCGCGGGCATTCTCATCAACGGGCGGCTGTTTCAGGGTGACGGCGGCGGCGCGGGCGAAATCGGTCACGTGGTGGTTCAAGAAAATGGTGAACTCTGTCGCTGTGGCAAGCGCGGATGTCTGGAGACGGTCGCCAGCGCGAGGGCGGTGGTCAGACAGGTGAAACTGAATTCGCTGACTGAGTTGGTTTCAGCGTTCAATGCAGGAAACTCGAAGGTCACTGCCGCCGTCGAAAATGCGGGACGCTATCTCGGCGTTTCGCTTGCCAACCTGACCGCCACGCTCAACATTCAAAAAATTGTCCTGACGGGCGACATGACCCGCTTCGGCGAAAAATGGTTGAACGCGGTCAGCGATTCCATGCAGGCGGGCGTGTTCAGCCGCATGACCGAACGCACCACGCTCGAAATCGGCAAGTTGGATTATCGCGCCTGTATTCTCGGCGCTTCGGCGTTTTTATTGCTCGACGATTATTCGCTTTTGTTCAACGAGGAAAATTGATGTCTTTGAAGTTGATTGTCCCTAAAATCGTCCCGCCGCTGGATGAAGGATTTCGTCCCGCTGTGTTGGCGAATCGAAATTTCCAGCGTGAAGTTGATTCTGCTGACGTGAGGCTTGTCCTCGGCTTGGAGCGCAGCGCAGATGGCGTCTCCCGCTTCGAGACCAAGGTCCTGCCCGAAGGTCATCCCAACTTCGAGGCGAATTATCAGTTCGTCGAGCGGATTGTCAAATTTTTGCTCTGGCAGCGCGGCGGACACACGCTCTACGTGGGCGGCTCCCCGAAAATTGCCGAACATCTGAAAGGCGTTTACTCTGCCAACGGCGCGCGGCATTTCGATTACAAGTTTATGGGGGAACAGGTGTACGAGAAAGATTTCTCTGTCATTGCTTGCAGCGTGGATGAAGTCCCTGCGGCGCGTGAGACGGGCAAACTGCTTGGTCGCAACCTGAACGGCAATCGTATTGGCTTTGACCTCGGCGCGTCTGATCGCAAGGTGAGCGCGGTGGTGGATGGGACTCCCATTTACAGCGAAGAAGTGATTTGGGAGCCGCGCAAGCACACCGACCCCGAATATCACTTCCGCGAGGTGATGACCGCGCTGAAAACTGCCGCCAGCAAAATGCCGCGTGTAGACGCCATCGGCGGGAGTTCAGCGGGCATTTACATCGACAATCGCCCGATGGTGGCTTCGCTCTTTCGTGGAATCCCGCAGGAGAAGTTTGGCGAAATCAAGAATATGTTTTTGCGTATCCGCGACGAGTTGGGCGTGCCGCTGGAAGTCATCAACGATGGCGATGTGACCGCGCTGGCGGGTTCGATGTCCATCGAAGATAACGCCGTGCTGGGGATTGCGCTTGGTTCGAGTGAGGCGGCGGGCTACGTCAACGGCGAAGGGCACATCATGGGCTGGTTGAACGAACTGGCGTTTGCTCCGATTGATTACAGTCCGAACGCGCCCGCTGATGAGTGGTCGGGCGATTGCGGCGTCGGCGCGATGTATTTTTCTCAGCAATGCGTTTTCAGGCTTGCGCCGAAGGCGGGGATTGAAATCCCGTCCGCGGTGACCGATGCCGAGAAGTTGAAGTTCGTGCAGGAGAAACTGGAAGCGGGTCACGAAGGCGCGGCGCAGATTTGGCAGAGCATGGGAGTTTATCTCGGCTACGGCATTGCCCACTACGCCGATTTTTACGACATCAAGCATGTTCTGATTTTGGGACGCTGCACCTCTGGGCGCGGCGGCGACTTGCTGCTCGAAGGC
>CAILWD010000480.1 GCA_903837815.1 uncultured Chloroflexota bacterium
ACGCCGATGGCGCGATGATAAACGTGACCGAGCGCCAACCCCTCCAGCACAAGATAGCCGATAACGTTCGAACCGAAGCGGTCAACCACGCCACGCATCCCGCGCAGGTCGCCGAGTCCCTCCTCGCCGGTGTTTGCCACCAGCCAAAGATCGTGTTGCAGGCTGACGTTTTTCTCACGCAATGCCCAGAGGATGCCAAACAGCGCCGCCACTCCCAGCGAATTGTCACCGATGCCCGGCCCAAAGACCCTGCCCTTCTCCCGTGTCACTTGCAAATTAACATTGGCTGGAAAGACCGTGTCCAAATGGGCAGAGACGATCAATGGACTGGCTTTCTTTTGCCTGCCCGGCAAACGGGCGTACACATTGCCAAAGGAATCCATGGCCACGTCTTGCAGGTTTTCTTTCAGAAAGAGTCCGCGCACGAATTCGCCGCGTGGTCCTTCGGCAAACGAAGGCGCGGCGATTTGCTGAATTTGAATGGCAAGTTCGAGAACATTGAAATTTTGGAAGGTTTCAGGTTCGATGCTATTATTCATCAATCATCCTTCATCATTTTGAATTGACATTTAGATTTCTCGTACCGCACCGTTGAGCCAGTGCAGGCGCGCTCTGGCAAGTCCGGGCAGAACCTCCAAAGCGTAGAAAGGTCCGCTGCCCTCGACGGTGAACGAAGCCGAGACATTTCCGTGGAAAGCCGCCATCAGCGGGTCGTTCGTCTGCTGGAAACCTGCCAGGAATCCGCCGCAGAAGGAATCTCCGGCCCCGGTCAGGTCGGCGATGCGCGCAGGGTAGGCGGGGATCTCGTAGCGGTGATGCCCCGCCACGTCGTAGAGCATTTGTCCCTGCACGCCGCGCTTGACCACCACAATCTGCGGGCCATACTCGCTGACCCGCCGTGCCATTTCCCACAAATCGTTGGTCTCGCCCCAGAAGAGAGATCGCAATTCCTCCTCCGATGGCAGAAAAATGGTAACGCCCTGCAGGACGAGTCTCAGGTCGCGCCAAAAATCGGGGGACATGTACCCCGGCGAAGGGTCAAGGCTGACAGTTTGACTCGATCCGCTGCGGAAAAGATTCACCATCTGACTCTGGCTGACCAGATCGAACGGGCAAAGATGAACATACGGCGCAGCGCGATATTCCTTCGGGGTATCCAGCGCGGAAGGCGAGAGCGGCTCCACCGCGCGCGGGTCTTTGCGCGACTCGTCTGGAGGTTGGTAGCCAAGCAGGGCTTTGGGAAAGGTCAACTGGCGGCGGGCAAAATGCGAAACCGCGCCGGAGATACTGCGCTCGTTGGTTCCGGTGAAAGCGACGAAGGAACGCAAATCGATATTTTGAAGCTCGGGCAGGGGGCGAATTCCGCGAACATCGAAACCGCGCCGCTCGAAATCGCGCAGCCATTCTCCCGGATAGCCTTCGTCTACGCGCCCGACCAGCCCGACGTTTGTATCCCAAACCGCCATTCCACCCGCAGCATAAAGCAGGCTGCCGCCGGGCGAATCCATCAACGGCGGACCCGAATGCGGCAGGATATATTCACGATTGAGTTTGCCCGCGATAACAAATGTGGGTTGCATATCCCCAAGTATACAGGGAAACCACGTCATTGCGAGGCGGCAGCCCGGGGCAATCTCTCTGCCTGATTGTGAGATTGATTCGACAGGCGAACGCTGTCTCGCAATGACATGCTTCACGCTGTATAATAAGGCCGATACGAGGAGCAATTCCATGACCAAAACCCCCAGCACAAAAACCGAAACCAGCCACAGCGGGCGCGTACCCATCCTTCCGCTCGACCTCGCGCCTGTGGACGATGTCAGAGTCAACCGTTCCGCCATTGAGCGGCGCGCCGCCACCATCCCCACCCGCCGCACGGTGAAGAAGGAATATCAAGCCGCATGGCTTTTGCAGGCTGTCCAAACCATCGACCTGACCACCCTCTCCGGCGACGACACGCCCGGCACAGTAAAACGCCTGTGCGCCAAGGCCCGCCAGCCGATCCGCCCGCAGCTATTGAAAGATTTGGGTGTCGAGAAGCCCATCACCACCGGCGCGGTCTGCGTCTATCACGGCATGGTCGAAACCGCAGTCGAAGCACTGCAAGGGACGGGGATTCCCGTCGCGGCGGTCTCCACCGGCTTCCCTGCCGGCTTGGTCTCGTTCAAGCAGAAGATCGCCGAAATCGAAGATTCGGTCAAGGCGGGCGCATCGGAGATCGACATCGTCATCCCGCGCCAGCACGTCCTCACTCAAAACTGGCAAGCCCTGTATGAGGAAGTGAAAGCCTTCCGCGAAGCCTGCGGCGATGCCCACATGAAGTCAATTCTGGCGACGGGCGAACTCGGCACCCTCAAAAATGTGATGCGCGCCAGCATCGTCTGTATGCAGGCTGGCTCGGACTTTATTAAAACCTCCACCGGCAAGGAGCCGACCAACGCCACCCTGCCCGTCAGCCTGGTGATGGCTCGCGCCATCCGCGCCTATTACGAAGCCACGGGGCACAAGGTTGGGTTCAAACCTGCGGGCGGAATCCGCACGGCAAAGCAATCGCTCGACTGGCTGATCCTGATGAAGGAGGAACTCGGCGAAGAGTGGATGCGCCCGAACCTCTTCCGCATTGGGGCGTCTGCCCTGCTCAACGACATCGAACGCCAGTTGGAGCACTTCGCCTACGGGCGGTATGCTTCGATGCAATATCAGGCGTTGGGATAATTTCAAAGCAGACTTCGGAAATCTTCGAGGTTTCCGAAGTCTGTTCGAGGAGAACAACATGCAACTCAACGAAGAAATCCGCAAGAAAGTGCTGCTCTTTCAAGAGACAGAAATCACCGAATCCAACATCTACAAGCGGCTGGCAAAGCGCATCAAATCACCCGAAAATGCAAAAATCCTCGACCAGATTGCCGACGACGAACTGCGTCACTATAACATCTGGAAGGGCTACACCAACGAAGAAGTCAAACCGCGCTGGTTTGTCGTCTGGTTCTATTACATTGTCAGCGTTGTCTTTGGTTTCACCTTCGGCGTCAAATTGATGGAGATGGGCGAAGAGGGAGCGCAAAAGAATTATGCCGACGTGGCAAAGGCTATTCCCGAAGCCGCAAAAATCCAGCGGGAGGAAAACGAACACGAACAACAATTGATCGGCATGTTGGACGAGGAACGGCTGCGTTACGCAGGCTCGGTAGTGCTTGGGTTGAACGACGCCCTCGTGGAGTTGACCGGCGCCCTCGCCGGTCTGACGCTTGCCTTGCAAAACGTGCAGTTGATTGCCCTCTCCGGGCTGATCACCGGCATCGCCGCCTCGCTCTCGATGGCAGCCAGCGAGTACCTCTCCACCCGCTCCGAAGACACGGGCAAGCACCCCGTCCGCGCCGCCGTGTACACGGGCATTGCCTATATCATCACAGTAACTTTGCTCATCCTGCCCTATCTGCTCTTCGAAAACTATTACCTCGATCTTGCAATTTCACTTGCCACCGCAGTCGTCATCATTGCGGTCTTCAACTATTACATCTCTGTCGCCAAGGGCGAATCGTTCCGCGCGCGGTTTACCGAAATGGCGGGATTGAGTCTCAGCGTCGCCGCATTCAGTTTCGTCATCGGCTACTTCATCCGCATCTGGCTGGGAGTCGAAGTGTAATAATTGGCAAAGACCTGACAGGTTTTGAAAACCTGTCAGGTCTTGTATGTTGTATACTTGAACCCATGAAAACCAAAATCCTCCCCATTCTTGCAAGCCTGATTTCAGGGGTATTGCTTTTTTCATGCGGGACGCAAGCCACGCCCGTGGATGTGGACGCCATCCGCACCGAGGCGGTCAAGACCCACATCGCATCCCAGACCGAGGTGCTGGTTGCCCTGCCCCCGTCCACTCCCACGCTGACGTCTGAGCCATCCGCCACGCCCACTCTCGACGTGACCGCTACGCTCGAAACGCCTGCCGTCGCCAATCCCTGCTATAAACTGCTCTGGATCGAAGATCGCTCCATTCCCGATGGGACGCAGATGAAACCCAACGAAGTCTTCACCAAGACCTGGTATGTCCAAAACAACGGCGGATGCGCCTGGGCGCCGGGATTTAGTTTTGTCAACGTGGGCGGCGACCCAATGCGCGGACAGCCCCTCGTCCTGGAGGAATCTGTCCCCGCCGGCGCGAAGCGTGAAATCTCCATCGAGTTGGCTGTCCCCAGCGGAATCAACGGGTTGATCCAAAGTTCGTGGCGCATGACCGACCAGGACGGCAACTACTTCGGCGACACACTTTCGGTCAATATCGTGGTCGGGGACCTTGTCACGCCCGCCGCAACCGCAACGCCATAATTGATCCGCCCTGAGTGCAATCGAAGGGCAAAGAGTTCCAAATTAGAAAGGAGTATCCGATGGCTACAAAAAAGTCTGAAAACGAAAAGAAATTCAAGCATGAAATCCCCGAAGAAACCCGCGAGCATTACAAGAAAGCCCGCAAGGAAATGCGCGAGGCGGTCAAGGGTTTACTTCCCGAAGGATTCCTCGAACACCGCCGCGCCGCCCGCAAGGAAATGATGCTGGCTGTCCGGAGTTTGCTCGACGCGGCAATCGAAAAGATGGAAGAAAAAGCATAACGAAAAGCCTTAACCACGAAGGGCACGAAGAAACACCAAGTTGTTTGGTTCTTCCTTCGTGCCTCTTTGTGTACTTCGTGGTTAATTTCTTTTTCCCCCAAACAACACCCACAACAGGATCGCGCCTGCGGCTCCGACAAAACCTGCGCCC
Organism: uncultured Chloroflexota bacterium; assembly: GCA_903837815.1. Lineage (GTDB taxonomy): Bacteria > Chloroflexota > Anaerolineae > Anaerolineales > Villigracilaceae > Villigracilis. The sequence continues at coordinate 4,759 of CAILWD010000480.1, forward strand.
AGTTGACCGTTCCCCGCGTTCAATGACATCACGCCGCTGACCAGAAGCGCGGCGAAGATCACCCCGCCTGTCAATTTATCCACTGAGCGCCCCAAAGCGCGGACTTCGCGACTCACCTGCGGAGATTGAACCATCAGCCCGCCCGATTCCACTTGAGCCAGCACGCGGCTCGCCTGTGACGGCAACGCGACGAAAGCCTGCACCACATCCCCCATCTGCTTCAAAATATTATCCAGGCTAAACGCAGACGAAGCCTCCTCCTCGACCAGCTTGGTCGCGTACGGCGCAAGTTGCTGCCACAAGTTGAAGTTTGCGTTTAAGCCCGTACACATGCCCGAAAGGATCGCTACCGTCCGCACCAACATCAGCAAATCGTTGGGGATTTGGAAGGGCGTCTCCACCATCACGTCGCGCACCCGATGACCAATCTCATGCACGTCATCGGGTTTCACATTCCGCAACTCGCTCATTGACATGCCCCAGAAGCGGTCGAACACCGCCGCCGAAGCCTGCTCCAATGCTTGCGTATTCGCGGCTGGCAGTAAAAATCCCAACTCTTTGTATGACCGAATCAACCGCGCCGCGTCACGCGTGCCGACGGCAATCACCGTCTCGCGCAAAGCCTTGCGGAGATTTTCAGGGACATGCCCCACCATGCCGAAATCCACGAAAGTCAATTGCCAGCGGACCGATTTGCGCTTGCTATTTTTCGCGGGTGGCAAAGGCGTGACGAACAAATTCCCAGGGTGCGGGTCGGCGTGGAAAAATCCGTCTTCAAAAATTTGTTCGAGATAAACATCCAGCAATTTTCGCGCCACTTCGCCACGGTCAATCCCTGCGGCGGTGATGGCGGCGTAGTCGGTGATCTTGATGGCGAACACATCTTCCAAAGTCAACACGCGCAGGGTGGACAGGCTGCGTACCACACGTGGCACATTCACCTTTTTATCGTCCTTGAAATTCTCGAAGAAAGTTTCAGCGTTGTCCGCTTCCTTTGTGTAATCGATCTCCTCGTAGACCGTTGCAGAAAACTCGCGCAGCAGGGCTGGCACATCGGCATGTTCGCGGATGGGACGATAGTACATCAGCCACTTCCCCACCCGCTTGAGGGCGGAAAGGTCAATGTCGACGATGGCGGCGATATGCGGACGCTGGACTTTGACGACAACGTTGACGAAATCCAAATCCTCTTCAACCTTCAGCCTGGCTCTGTGAACCTGACCGAGGGACGCCGCCGCAAGCGGATTCTCGTCGAACCACTCGAACTTCTGCGACAGCGGCGCGCCGAGTTCCTGCTCTGCCAATTGACGGATGTCAGCAAACGTTTCAGCGGGGACTTCATCCTGCAAGTCGGCAAGCGTGTCGGTGATTTCAGGCGGGAGAATGTCGAGCCGCGAGGAAAGGAACTGCCCGACCTTAATCATCACGCCGCCCATGTGAAGCGCCAGCACGCGGAAGCGTTGTGCGTCTCTGCGGAAACGGTCAGGGCGTGTGTTCCTTGCGAGTTGACGAAACCCGATCTTGCGCAGAAACAATTCCCAATAAATGAAACGGGCGATAACGCCCGCGAAGAAAATCAAAATGCGGAGATACCGTCCGCGTAGATATGTTTTTTTCATGAAACGAACCTTGTCAATTTGGCTGTGACCACTGGCTGAAGATTTCGCGGTCTGCAATTTGAATTTTTCGATCTTCGACCTTGATTGCACCGCTGCGCTCCAACTCTCGCAGCGAGCGCGAAACCACCTCGCGCACCGTGCCAAGCCGCGCCGCGAGTTGTTCCTGAGTCCAGTGCGGCATGGACTTCTCTTCGGTCATCTCCGCAATCAACCGCGCCAGGCGGTGCGTGACTTGATAGAAAGCCATCTCGCTGACTTTGTACACCATGCCGCGCAACATCCGCCCGAAGTTTGCCAGCACTTTTTGGGCAAATTGCGGGTGCGAACTAATCAACCTGCGCAGCAACTTGGCGTCAATAACCCACACGGAGCAATCTTCGAGCGCCTCCACATTGGTGGGGTTGGGCGCGCCATCAAAAGCGGGGACTTCAGCAAAGGTGTCACCCTCCTGCAAAATGCGGACGATGTACTGCCGTCCCTGCGGCGAGAGGCGGAAAATCTTTGCGCTGCCCTTCTGGACGATATTCAAGCCCTCGCATGGGTCGCCTTCCCAGAGAAGGGCTTCCCCGCGCTGGTATTCGCACAAGCGCATGTGCGCGGAAATTTCCTTCAACATGGCTTCGGGCAGGTCGTCGAAGTATTCATTGCCGCGCAAAGTGGCAAGGCGTTCTTTTATACTGGTTTCGATAGGTTTCATAAAATATGGCGCAAAGACCCTAAAGATTTTTAAAACCTTTCGAGTCTCTCATACCTCTCCCAACAAGACCTGATCCGTTCCGCGATTGATTTCCCACGGATAGACGATTCGCGCGTCAGTGACGGCGGCGTAGTAATCGGGGCGGGCGCTGCCGAACAAGTTGCGGTACGGATTAAAGTGCAGCACGCAGGTTTCAGGGAATCCGCCCGCCGCAGAAACGCGGTTCTTCACGGCGGTGATCGTCCGCCCCGAACCCCAAACGTCGTCCACGATCAGGGTTGGGCGTCCGCGCAATTTATCGTCGGCGGGGAATTGGATGAACTCGGGCCAGACCATCAGGCTCGATTTTTCCGTCTTCGATTGGGCGGGGAAATCCACAGCGGCGGTCAAAATGTGGGTGATGTCCATCGCTTCGGCAAGCAGCCCGCCGGGGATGATTCCACCACGGGTAATCATCACCATCGCGGTGAACTCGCGCTTGAACTGGGGCAGGAGGTAGTCGATCAATTTATCGACCTCCTGCCAGGTGATCATTTCGCGTCGGGGTTCGGGTTGCATGGTTTACGCCAGCGCCGCAGCCAATGGAGCGGGAGCCTTGACCTGCGCAGAACTGCCATGCGCCCGCGCGGTCTCCACTTGACGCGCCCAAATGTACAAGCAGGTGTGATACGCCGTGTTGGTGTAGGAACTGAAAACGCTCGCCACCATCACGAAGGCGAAGAAGATCAACGCGCCGATAACAATGCCCGTAATCGAAATTGCCGCATTGCCGCCAGAGATGTAGGCAAGTCCGCCGCCGATGGCGAAAGCGATGGCAAGACCAACCATGCTAAAGACAAAACCTATCAACCCCGTCACTGCGCGCACGCCCACCGTGCTGATTCCCACCAGCAGAAGATTTTCTTTGGTGATATTCCAAACGCGCTGCAAGCCATCTTTGAGGTTCAAGTCATCGATGATCATTGCAGGCAAAACCAAGTAGGAGGCTTCTGTCCACAGGGTTTCGAGCAGGCTGGTCGCCGAACGGGCAAGATTGGCGGCAATGCTGTTCTTTTTGTTGCGCTGCGCCATGTTCTTGAGCATGTTCACCGCCGTCGAAGCCGCCGCCAAAGTCAGGATGTCGAAGAAGTCGCGGCGCACAATTGCCCAAGCCTCTTCCATTTTCCCGTCGCCTTCCGCAAGATAGCCGTAAATCAGGTACACGGTCATCGCGGAAAAAACGTAGGTCACCACGAACTGCACAAAAACCAGAAGTCCGCCCATGATGAACATGATGAATCCGCCAATGCCTTCGGTACCAAAAATAAAATAACCAATCGCCAGCGGGATGATTCCAAGCACTGACACAATTCCGCCCGCGATGAGGGCATAAATCGAAGGCTTGAGCAGGTCTTTATCTTTGAACGCCATTTCCCAGGCTTGCTTGAGAAACGACCAGCCGCGAGAAAAACTTTGCATGGGTCACACTCCTTTTAATGAGAACGTCCTTCGACTCACTTGCACTGCACCAAACGCAGGGCGGTGCAAGTGACGCTCATGACGAATCAGATTATAGCAAACTTATCGGATCAACTTCAATCCGCCAGTCACGCAACTTGAAATCACGAAGCAGCGAAACAGGATCAGGCGAGCGGACGAGGATTTGCCAGCGATACACGCCATCGGCTTTGGAAAAGAAGGATGGGACGGGCCCCACCAACTCGGTCTGGTGACGTTTCTCCGCCGCGATTCTCTCCCGCAGCCGGGTCGCTGTTTTCTGGGATTCTTCCTCCGCTTTGAGCGGGTCGGCGTGACGATACTCCAGCCGCACGAGTCTCGCAAACGGCGGATACCCCAACTGACGGCGATACTCCAGCTCGCGCTCGTAAAAGCCGTTCACATCATGTCCCGCCGCGAATTGGATGGCGTAATGTTCGGGCATGAAGGTTTGCAAAATGACCTTGCCGCCCAGCGTGGAGCGTCCCGCCCGCCCCGCCACCTGAGTCAGCGTTTGAAAGACTCGCTCGCTTGCAAAAGGGTCAGGCAGATTCAATCCCACGTCCGCAAGCACAATGCCGACCAAAGTGACCAGCGGCAAGTCCAAGCCTTTGGCGAGCATTTGAGTCCCGACCAGCACATCGGCTTGATGGTTAGCAAAATGCGTCAGGATGATTTCGTGCGCGTCTTTTTGGCGGGTGGTGTCCCAGTCCCAGCGCAAGGTGCGGACGTTGGGGAACATGGCTTGCACATCGGCCTCAACCTTCTCACTCCCCAACCCATAGGCACGGATATTTTTTCCGCCACAAGCGGGGCAGGTCTGTGGAAGTTTGCGAGTGTACCCGCAATGATGGCAGAGGAGTTTTTCTTTTTCCTCGGTATGTAGAGTCAGCGGCGTTTCACAGTTGGGGCATTTCAACACCAGCCCGCAGTCGCGGCAAAAAATATAAGTCGCTGTGCCGCGTCGGTTGAGGAAGAGGATGGCTTGTTCGCCGCGTGAGATGGTTTCTGCCAGAGATTCGGACAAGGCACGGGAGAAGATTCCGCGATTGCCGTTTTTGAGTTCCTCGCGCATGTCCACGACTTGGACGGGAGGCAGACCCGTTTCGACGATGCGGCGCGGCAACTCAAGTTTGGTCAGTTGCCCATGCTCCGCTTGGAATCTTTGCTCCACCGTCGGTGTGGCGGAACCCATCACACAGACCGCGCCGCACAGACGGGCGTACTCCTGCGCGGCGGCGACGGCATGATAATACGGCGGCTCCGATTGATAAAACGACGAGTCGTGGCATTCGTCCACGACAACCAAGCCGACGTTGGGCAACGGCGAGAACAACGCCGAACGCGCCCCGATGATGACCTTGAGTTTTCCAGACCGCGCGCGCCTCCAGGTGTCGTAACGCTCCCCTTCCGAAAGCCGCGAGTGAACCAGTCCCACCTGACCGGGAAAGCGCGAGAGAAATCGCCGCACGGCTTGCGGAGTCAGCGCGATTTCGGGGACGAGGATGATTGCCTGCTTACCTTGCTTAATCGTCTCTTCGGCGGCGCGGAGGTAGATTTCGGTTTTGCCAGAGCCGGTGATACCGTATAAAAGATATTGGAGATTAGAGATTAGATGATTAGTTATTGAGTTGTTGATTTGAGCCAGAGCCGATTCCTGTTCGGGAGTCAGTTTAATGCCATTCCCTATTTCTCTATTCTCCACTCCTCTACTCTCTATCTTCCCCACCGAGTCACGAAACACCTCGTTCTCGAAAAGCCGAATCAAGCCACGCTCTTCGAGTTCCTGCAAGTCGGCGAGTTTGCAGCCTGTCTCGGCATAAACCCACGAGAGGTTGATGGCATCGGGTTGCTGGATTAAGAACCGCAACGCCGCCTGACGCCGCGCGAGGGTTTGTTTCGTGCCGAGGGAATCCATCGCCGCTTCGGCTTCTTCGGGCGGAACAGAGAGTTGGGCTACACGCAAAAATTTGGGTCGCACACGTGGAGCGGGTAAAACATGCCTTGCGGAGAGAATCCCCTTTTTGACCAACATCCCCGCCGTCTTGCGCCAGTCTATTTTTGCAAAGTGGGAATCGATTTGACGTCCGCGAAGAGGTCCACGTTCTTTCAATAAGTTGAGAAGACGACCGTGGATGGAGGACGGTAGACCGTCTTCCTCGGTCTGCGGTCTGTTGTCCACGGTCTGATAAAGAATATCCGCCTGCTGACTCAACCCCGTCGGCAGCATGAGGCTGATGATGGATGCGAGAGGATTCAGCGTGGAGTCCGCCATCCGCATGGCAAGACCAAGCTGGGGCGGAGTCAAAACAGGAGATGGGTCGAGCAGGTCGAGGATCGGTTTTGGATTCGCCACCTGGGGAGAATCAAGCAGTTCGATGATTACTCCCTGAACGGTTTGATTTCCAAATGGGACGGTAATCAAACATCCCGCCTGAACCTGGGCGGCAAGTTCGACGGGAACGGCATAATCGAAGAGGTCTGAAATTGCAGAAACGTTAACGGCAACACGGGCAAACATGAGGCGATTATAATGGCGATAATCGAAAACGGAGGCTGACATGACAATTACGGTGTTGATTATCGGCGCAATTGTGGTTTTGGTTACGGTGGGTCTGCTGGCGCTGGTCTTTATGAAATCGAACGAAGTGCAGTTGACCGGGAAGACGGAAAGCAAACCCGAATGGATGACTTCGACCCCGCCCGCTGAAACGGTGGCGGCAAGCCGCGCCGATGATGAAGGCGTGACGCTCTACGACCACGACACAGGCGAAAGACTCGCCGCGCCCTTTGCCGAGCAAATCGAAGATATTTTGCGGGCAAAACTGGACAGCGACCCGTTCAATAAATTCCAGATTGATTTTGGGACGGGCAAGGACGGCTCGCTGGAAATCTGGGTCAACGGGAAGATGTATCCGGGCGTGGATGAATTGCCCGATGAAGGGTTGAAACAGGCTTTCCGCGAGGCTGTGACGAAGTGGGAGAGGCGCGGGTAATTGGTAATTGGTAATTGGTAATTTTGGGAAAATGATTTGTAGCGCAAGGTTTTTATCTTGCGCTATTCTTTTATCACCACCGCCGCGCCGTAGCCGACGACGGAGGAATGATCCCCGGTGATGTCGCCAGAGGTGGCATATTTCAGAGTTTGAACTTTGTTCGCACCGAGGTCTCGCGCCGCCCAAAGCATGGCGGCGACGGCGGCATGTCCACAGGCGAAACCTTTGCCAGTTTCCTCGGCTTGGAAGATGGACTCGGGATCGAAGGACTCGAAGCGCCTGAGCATTTCCGCGTCGAGAATGCCGGCAGTGCGCTGGTCGTAAAAGTGGGAAAGGTCGGTGGAGGCGACAAGGAGGGCGTTTTTGTTTTCGAGAACCTGCGCGAGGGCATGACCCAGTTGCCGTGCCGTGTCCGCTTCCTGGGCGCGAATCATCAGCGGCAG
>CAILWD010000481.1 GCA_903837815.1 uncultured Chloroflexota bacterium
CTGCTTGGGGCCATGCCTCCCGATGAAAAGGTCCAGCCGTTTTTGCTGAACCGTCCGCGGGTGTGGGAACAAAAACTTTTGCTCGCCACCGAGAAACCAAAGGAAAAAGGTTTCAAAGTGGTGATGAAGCATCCCGCTGTGCGGCTGGTGGGTGTGGCTTTGATCATCGTTGGGTTGTTCTCTGCGGCGATATTCGGGTTCATCCTCCCGCGTCAGACTTTTGTTGTGCCCACCCGATCTTTTACGCCGGGGCCTTCCCCCACTTTTACCGCAACCCCCACTTCATTTGGGGCGACCGCCCAGCCCACCCGGCCGTTTACCGGCCCCACCCCGTTGTGGATGTTCCTCCCGCAGACTTACACTCCAACCGCCATCTATGTCAACACGCCGCGCGCGGCTCAGTCGCTCGACCAGAATCGCGTTGCAAAGGCGGCTTTTGAAAAAGGCGATTGGGATGCCTACATCGCCAGCATGGAATTGATTCTCGACATGGAGCCTGAGGCGGCTGATGTCCATTACTGGATCGGCGAAGCCTATCGTTTCAAGAACGACCCCGAAAACGCGTTGAAAGCCTACAACGAAGCCTTGAAGATCGACCCGCAGTTTGGTCCGCCCTACCTCGGTCTGGCGCGCGCCCGCCTTCTCGACAACCCCAACACGAACGTCGAATATCTCTTCGACGAAGCCATCAAGCGCGACCCGGAGTTTGGCGAAATCTACCTCGAACGCGCGCGGTATTACCTTTATCACAAGGACCCCAAATCAGCCATTGAAGACCTCGAGGAAGCTGAAAAACTCATGCCCGAATCGCCCGCGGTTTACATGGCTTATGCCGATGCCTATCTCACCCTCGATGACAAGGATAGCGCGCTCGAATCTGCTGAAAAGGCATACTCGCTGGATATCACCGACCCGCAGGTGTACAAGCTGATGGGCACGATGTACATCGAGAACGGAGATTACGCCCGCGCAGTCGATGCCTTGAATGTGTACGCCGTCTATGCCGCGGACAATGACCGCGCCTATGCCCTGCTCGGACAGGCCTATTACGAGTTGAAGGACTACGGCCTGGCGGTGGAGAATTTCGACAAGGCGCAAAGCATCAACCCCAACGGGTTGCGCCGGTTCTACATCTACCGCGGACTTGCCAACCTTGAGTTGGGGAACATCGACCCAGCCGTGGAAGACCTCGAAGAAGCTTTGAATGAGGATGATACCTCCTTTGAAGTCAGCCTGGCGCTGGCGGAGGCTTATTTTATTCAGGAAAAATTCGGCAGCGCCTTCCTTCGGGCTGAGGTGCTCAAGTCGCTGGCAGAGACCGATGAACAAACCGCCCTGGCGCTTTACTGGAGCGCTCTCGCGCAGGAGAAGCGCGGCGAGTTCAAGGCGGCGGTGAAGGACTGGCAGGCGCTCCTGAAAATGGACCCCGACGTGATGACCCCCGAAATGCGTGAAGAAGCCGAGACCCATCTCAAGTCGGTTGTCACGCCGACGAACACTGCCAAACCTGTCACGCCCACCGCAACCAAGAAGGGCAACGCAAGCCCGACTCCCACCAAAAAGAGCGGGACGGCTACGCCGACGCCCAAGACGGGCACATCTCCCACGGTGACCGCCTCCCCGTCGCCGTAGCAGGGGGTCCGCGCGGCTGTGACATAACAGAGCCTAGACTCAAAAACCTGGAGTAAAACAATGGGTGAAAAAACGATCCTTATTCTTATCAGTTTATTCTTTGGTCTTATGCCGCTGTGGATGAGCTATGTCATCAGCCCGCGCTGGGCAACGAAAACACAGAAGGCAGTCATTGCAGGCTTGATAGGCTTGAATGTGCTTTTCTATGGCTTCCTGTTTTTTGCCTCTTCCATTGGTTCTTTTAAAGACATGCTTTCTTCTTCGGCTTCGCTGGTCTTGATCTTCGTGTTTTCGGTCATCCTTTTTATTAGGGCAACTCAACTCTGGCCCAGATAATCACGTTAAAAAAACTGCTCCGAAGACGTAACTTTCGGAGCAGTTTTTTATTACCTATTGAATGCCGAAACTTTTGGAAAGGTTGTAAATACCAGGCATGAGAACTCTGTAGTTAAAAAGAAAATCGAGAGCAGGCCTCGGCGCAAGCATTCCAACGGGCGGCGCCCTAAAAACTGGTTTGACTACAGATGATGAGCGGATTTTATTGCATCAGGTAAACTTGTGAAGGCGTTGCACGTCTATGCAGAAAGAGGAAATCATGACAAAGACTTTACTTGCAGTTTTGGCACATCCCGATGACGAGTCCTTTGGGCTGGGTGGCACGCTGGCTTTGTACGCCAGCAGGGGCTATGACGTGTACTACGTCTGCGCGACTCGCGGCGAAGCGGGCACAGTGGACGAGGAACATTTGAACGGTTTCAAAGATATTGCCGAGATGCGTACCGATGAGTTGATGCGCGCCGCAAAGGAACTCGGCTTGAAGGAGGTCTTCTTTTTGGGTTACCGCGATTCGGGGATGCCCGGCATGGACGACAACCAGCATCCGAACGCGCAAATCAACGCGCCGATTGAGGAAGTGGCGGGAAAGGTCGTGAAATACATCCGCAGCCTCAAGCCCGACGTGGTGCTGACCTTCGACCCGATTGGCGGCTACAAACACCCCGACCACATCCACATCCACAAGGCGACGGTGTTTGCCTTTGCCAACTCGGACAACGATTCGTTTTATCCCGAAGCGGGGGAGCCGTTCAAGCCGAGGGCGCTTTATTTTCAGGTCTTCCCGAAAGGCTTGTTGCGGGCGGCGGTTCGCTTGATGCCGCTCTTTGGAAAAGACCCAACGAAGTTTGGGCGCAACGGCGACATTAATATCAAAGAACTTGCCGAGGTGACTTTCCCCGTGCATGTGCGGCTGGATGTGCGTTCGGTTTCAGATGCCAAGCACAGGGCCAGCGAGTGTCACGCCTCGCAGGGCGGCGGTCAGATGAGGCGCGGGCTGATGGGTTTTGTCACACGGTTATTCGGCGAGCATGAGGATTATATGCGCGCCTTTCCGCCGGTGGGTGGTAATTTCAATCGCAAAGTTGATCTTTTTGATGTGACATGAAATTAACGGGTTGATTGCGCCCAAAAATGATATGAATTTCCTATTATTAATGGGTCAGGTAGTGGTAGGATTATCGACACGACATTGCCCGGTCTCGCGAAAGGATATTTCTCATGCCTGAACGACGAACAACCCCAAGAAAGAAGTTTTCTTTTTACATGCGCGTTCTCGACGATGATACGCGGACGATGCTCGGTCATATGGTGGAGGTGAGCGCCATCGGGCTGCAATTGGAGACGATCGTGCCGCTTCCGCCCGAAAGGGATTTTTACCTGCACCTCGAATTGACTCCAGAACTGGCAGACAGGCCTTTCATGGTTTTTATTGCCCGCTCCAAGTGGTGCCGGCCAGACGTCATCGAGCCGAACCTGTACCATGTGGGTTTTGCAATCGTGGAGATCATGCCGGACGATATGGAAGTTTTCATGCGCATTATCGAAAAATATGGAAAATAGAACACAAGGGATATATGGGGAGGTGGTCAAAAAACTTCCCATATCTGGCGCTTGACGAATTAGAACGTTTGTTCTAAAATCGGACTGTCGTTATCCACTTTAGTGAAAGGAAAATGCCATGTCCAAGAGAAATATCGTTCATGTTGAGATTCCCGCTGCAAATGTAAATTCTGCTGCAAAGTTCTATCAGGACCTGCTGGGCTGGAAGATTCAGCCAGTCCCGGAGATGAATTACACCATGTGGGAGGCGGCTGACGGCTCCGGCGGCGGATTCCCCGAAGTCAGCGCTGATAACCCTGTGGGACAGGTATTGGTCTACGTCGACAGCGATGACATCGAAGCCGACTTAAATAAGGTGGAAAAACTCGGCGGCAAGGTGCTTTACCGTAAGACCGAAATCCCCGGCACAGGCTGGTTTGGGATGTTCAAAGACCCGACGGGAAATGTGCTGGGTTTGTATACCAGCATGAATCCCGATTTCAACAAGTAACAGGCGTGTCGTTATGAACGAGAAAAGCATGGAACTCGGCGCATTTTCGGTCAGCCTGGCAGTCAAGGATATCGAAGCGTCAAAGACCTTTTATGAGAAACTTGGTTTCAAGGTCTTCGGTGGAAATATCTCGGAGAACTGGCTGATCTTAAAGAACGGCGATTGCATCATTGGCTTGTTTCAAGGGATGTTCGAGAAAAACCTCTTAACCTTCAACCCCGGTTGGGACGGCAATGCCCGCAAACTCGACACATTCACAGACGTGCGCGAACTGCAACGCCAGTTGAAAGCGCAAGATGTGGAGTTCCAGACCGAGGCGGATGAAAACACAGCGGGACCCGCTCATTTTTTTGTCGTGGACCCGGACGGAAATCCGATCCTCATCGACCAACACGTTTGAGATGGATGCTCAGATGAAGTATGCAATGACTGGAAAACTGCAAGCGCAGCCTGGCAAACGGGCTGCGCTTGTGGATATTTTGTTGCGCGCCGCACAAACGGTTTCCCCCATGCGCGGATGCCGCTCCTACATCGTGTTGGAGGATGTGCAGGATGAGACCAGCGTGTGGGTCTTTGAAATGTGGGATGACAAGGAATCTCATGATGCTTCGTTGCGCGACGGGAAGGTCAGGGGATTGATCGCCGAGGCAATGCCGATCCTTGCAGGAGCCCCCAGTGGAAGTGAGTTGCGCGTTGCAGGTGGACATGATGTGAATTTCTAAATTGCGCTTGACGCATATACCTCGCGGTGGTATCCTTGCGCGCAATGTTTAGCCCAATCCTCGTTGACAATAATACCAATCGTACCACCCGCACCCATTCCGTGACGGGACGTTGGTATTTGCCAGATGAGCAGCCGCAAACTACATCATCGTAAACCAGGTAAAACCAGACGCCCCGAACCTCGGGGCGTTATTTTTATATCTACCCCCACCCGTCCTATCGGACACCTTCCCCCATTTTCAAGGAAAATGGAGGAGAAACGGGGAGGGGGACTAAAAGGAGAAATCATGCCCATCTCGAATACCACCCCCGTTTTTGCAGTTGACGAAAAGAACCTCGTCCCGGTCAGCGACCACCTCAAGCAAATGGCGGACATTCCGCCCTCGCGCATGTTCCTGATCAACAAGTCGTTGAAGGTTTATGTGGAGAAGAATCCAGGCGCGAAAATCTTCGATGCTTCACAAGGCGACGGCGGGGCATCCCTGCCAGGCGTGCCGAAGGCGATTTTGGAGCGCGCTTCGCAACTCCAGATTGAACACGGGACCGCCTACGATATGCCCTACGGGACTGATGCCTACCGCAAGTCGGTCATCGAGCAATACTGGAAACTGGACTCATCCTCAGGCTGGGGACCCGCCAACGTGCTCGGCACTGCGGGAGGACGTGATGCGCTAGTCAAGGCATATCAGGCGATGATGGCGCTCGGTCACGGACGGCAGGGTGACCTCATCATGGTCTCGCGCGTCCCGTGGATCTCCTACAACTGGGGACCGTACGGCGTCGGGGCGAACGTGCTTTGGGCTCCTGGCGACCCCGCTCAAGGTTGGATGTACACCGAAGACGCCATCCGCGAGAGCGTGAAGTTCGCCGAATCCAAAGGACGGAAAATCGCGGGAATCATCATCACCAACCCCGACAACCCCACAGGTTTGACCATCGCTGTCGAGAAGCAGGTTTCGCTTGCCAAAGCCGCGCTTGAAGCGGGTGTGGCGTTCGTCCTCTTCGACTGGATGTATCACTACGTGACCGACGAGTCACCGATGGATTTGAACTCCTTCCTCAAGTTCTTCACCCCCGAAGAGCGAAAGCGGATCATGTTCCTCGATGGGTTGACCAAGTCGCTGGGCGCGTCGAACATCCGCAACTGCCATTTGATCGCGGATGAAAGCGTCATCAAGTTCATCGTGGCGCGCGCGTCGCATACGGTCATGCCGCCTTTCTATGCGCTGGCGATTGCGATGGCGGCATACGAAATGGGTTACCTCGAAGCTGCGAAGACCATCATCGAGCCGACCAATGCCAGCCGCATCGTCTTGAAGAAACTGCTCGCCGAGAGCGGAATGCAGCACATCATCGGCAAGGGCTATTATGCCTTCATGAACGTGGGTGAATTCCTCAAAGCCAAAGGCTGGGCGGATAGCGAACCCCTCGGACAATACCTCGCTGAAAATCACGGCGTCGCCATTGTGCCTGGCGCGTTCTTCTCTCCCTTCGGCGGCGACTGGATTCGCTTCTCGTACGCCACGCCTGCCGAAAGAACCGAAGGCGCGTTCAAGAGGTTGCAGGAAGGTTTGGAGAGTTTGAAGAAGTAAATTAGGGAATAGGGAGTAGTGAA
>CAILWD010000482.1 GCA_903837815.1 uncultured Chloroflexota bacterium
CAACTTTTTTGCATCCTCAGGATTGATTTCAACCAGCGCCGCCGGCGCTTCTCTTTCCAAAATACTGGTGCGACGAGTCATGGTGCCTGTATGATAGTGATAATAGATACGCCCTGTAGTGAGCATAAAATCGTACTCTTCATCGGGCATTCCGAACCAGTTCTCCTTGGCGGGGAAAGTCTTCTCGCTGACTTCCTTGACGTAGCCATTGAGTCCCTCGCGAATGACCGCGCCCGCGTCGGCGAAAACTTTCGCCATCTTCGGCTTGAACTTGGGATACAGCGCGAAGGCGTCATGATAGATCAACAGTTGACCGTGCGCATCGAGTCCTGACCCAAGCGACATGATGATGCAATTCTCCGCGCGTTCGGTGATGAGTTTGCACAAGCGGTCTGGGACAAGCTCGAGCAGGATGCAGAATGCCCCAGCCTTTTCCAACGCCTTGGCATCGTCCACGATCTTCTTTGCCATCGAAGCAGACTTGCCCTGCAGTTTGAATCCGCCTAACGATGCGACGCTCTGCGGCGTGAGTCCCAGATGACCGATGGCAGGGATGCCCGCCTCCACAATGCCCTTGATGCGATCAGCCATTGCCGCGCCGCCTTCGAGCTTGATGCAATCACAGCCCGCCTCCGCCATGAAACGTCCTGCGTTGCGGATGGCGGATTCAACCGAGGGTTGATAAGTCATATACGGCATGTCACCCACCAACCAGACGTTGGGCGCGCCGCGTCGAACTGCCGCCGCATGGCGAATCATGTCGTCCATCGTCACGGGCAGGGTCGAGTCGAAGCCGAGCATGGTCATGCCGAGGCTGTCGCCGACGAGGATCATGTCCACGCCCGCCTGGTCCTGCATGTAAGCGGTTGGATAGTCGTAGCAGGTCAGCCAGGTGATGGGCTTTCCTTCTTCCACCTTCTTATATAAAGCAGGTAACGTCATCTTCTTTCTTGGTTCAGTCATGGAAACCTCCAATTTTTGGATGGAAATAAAATAGGTCACGCATAAGCGTGACCTACGAGATTACAACCTCTCAAATCTTGCCTGGAAAAAGCGCAGGTATTTCGGCTCATATACCATCTTCAGTCCACGGGTGGATTCACGTGCATCGTACACCGCTTTGACCGATTCCGCAACCACATCCATGTGCGCCTGGGTGTAGACACGGCGCGGAATGGTCAGACGAGTCAACTCCAACTTGGGATAGTAGTGGTCGCCCGTCTTCGGGTCGCGTCCTGCCGAGGCGATGCCGCGTTCCATCGAGCGGATTCCAGAATCGAGATAGAGTTCCGCCGCGAGAGTTTGGGCTGGGAATTCGATCTGCTTCAGGTGCGGATAAAACGCCTTCGCGTCGAGGAAGATCGCATGTCCGCCCACAGGCTGGACAATCGGGATGCCCCAATCGGTGAGCAGTTCGCCGAGGTATAAAACCTGACCAATGCGCGAGCGGATGTGCTCATCCTTGACCGACTCTTCGATGCCGATGGCAAGCGCTTCGAGGTCGCGTCCCGCAAGTCCGCCATAGGTGTGCAGACCTTCATACACGACA
>CAILWD010000483.1 GCA_903837815.1 uncultured Chloroflexota bacterium
GGCGCCCGCGCGGCAGGAGGGTCAGCAACCGCGATATCACCGACCGCAAGCAAGCCGAGCAGGCGCTGATACAGGCAAGTGAGCGCCTGGCGCTGGCACAGCGCGCGGCGAAAGCCGGAATATGGGATTGGGATATGACCACCGGACAGCTTATTTGGTCGCCCGAATTCTTCGAGCTATTCGGCTTGGATCAGGCAAAGGACGCTCCCACATTCGATACCTGGCGCAGGGTTTTACACCCCGAAGACTTAAAGTCGGCTGAAACGCGAATCAATGAATCGATTCGCGATCACACTTCGCTCTTCAATGAATATCGAATCGTTTTACCGACCGGGGACGCGCGCTGGATCGAAGCCATGGGCGATACAATCTACGACGAGCGCGGTCAAGCCGTTCGCATGTCGGGCATTTGCATCGACATCACCGAGCGCAGGCTGGCGGAGGATACTTTGCGCCAAAGCGAAGCGCGTTTTACCGCCATTTTCAACTCCAGCCCGGTGGCGATTGCCCTGACGAGCATGTCTGATAATGCCCTGTTGGATGTCAACCCCGCCTGGCAGGAATTAACCGGATACAAGAGAGGGGAAAGTATTGGGCGCACCCCAACCGAACTGAATTTGTGGGTGGAGCCTTTGGAGCGCGAACGCCTGGTTCAAACTGCGATGAAGGCAGGCAGGGTGCAGGGTTTTGAATTTTTGCTGCGGCACAAGTCCGGGGAGATCGCAAGCCTGTTGATGTCGGCGGAAATGATCACGCTGGCTGGCAAGCCCTACCTGATTACGTCGGCGCTGGATATTACGAAACGAAAGCGCATCGAGGAGGCGTTGGTCGAGTTGAACCAAACGCTGGAGGAGCGCATTAAAGAGCGCTCGGCGCTGGCGCGGGATTTGTACGAAAATGCGCCGGCCGGCTATCACTCTCTGGATGCGGAAGGTTGTTTTCTTGAAATCAACCAGACGGCATTAAACTGGCTGGGCCGCTCGCGCGCCGAGATGCTTGGAAAGCCAATCTCGAACATCTTTACAGAGAAAAGCGATCGAGTCTTCAAAGAGAACTTTCCGCTTTTCAAAGCCAACGGCAGGATTTCCGACCTGGAATTGGAAATCATACGCCACGACGGAACCATCCTTCCAGTGATGATAAACGCCACTGCGATTTACGATGCCGATGGCAATTACCTTTCCAGCCGCAGCACGCTGGTCGATATTGCTGAGCGCAAAGAGGCAGAAGAAACCCTGCGGTTTGCCAACTCGGAACTGGAACGCGCCATGCGCCTCAAGGATGAATTTTTAGCCAGCATGAGTCACGAATTGCGCACGCCGCTAACTGGCGTCCTGGGACTTGCAGAAATATTGCAGATGGGAGTCTATGGGGAGTTGAATCAGAAACAAATGGGAGCCATTAAAACCATCGACGACAGCGGGCATCACCTGCTGGAATTGATCAACGATATCCTCGACCTTGCCAAGATCGAAGCGGGAAAACTCGAACTGGATTTTTCCCACTTCTCCATTCTGGATGTGTGCCGCGCAAGCCTCCAGTTGACAAAAGGCATGGCTGGAAAGAAACATCAGGTGGTGCGATTTACGCCTCCATCCGAGCCGATTCTGGCCTATGCAGATTCGCGCAGAGTGAAACAAATCCTTGTCAACCTGCTCAGCAACGCCATCAAATTCACGCCTGAAAGAGGGGAACTGGGGCTTGAAGTTTGCGCCAATCGCGAGTCGGAAACACTGCAACTGATCGTGTGGGATAAAGGTGTCGGGATCGAAGAGGAATCTTTCCCCCGCCTCTTCAAACCGTTCACGCAAATCGATGGCCGTCTTTCGCGGGAGTACGCGGGCACAGGTCTGGGACTATCCATGGTTCAGCGTCTGGTTGCGTTGCACGGCGGCGGTATTCAGGTGGAGAGTATATTTGGAGAGGGGAGCCGCTTTATTGTAACCCTGCCGTGGTCGCCGGATTCATCCATCCCTGTCCAGATTGTGTCGCTGGAAAATGGAATGACTGGAGATGGACTTATCGACCCTTCGTTGCCGCCCGATCGTCCACTGCTGGCGGTTGTGGATGACAATGAGGCTACCCTGCAAATGATTGCGGATTTCTTTGAACTGCTGGACTATCGTGTAGCAAAACTGAGCGGTGGGAGGGCGGTGATCGAGAAAATCGCCAGCCTGCGCCCAGATCTGATTTTGATGGATATTCAAATGCCGGGAATGAACGGGCTGGAAGTCATTCGCTGGATTCGCGCACATGAAGACCCGCTGGTTGCGGCGATACCGGTCATTGCGGTTACCGCGCTGGCGATGCCGGATGATCGCACGCGTTGCCTGCTGGCCGGGGCGGATGAATACATGAGTAAACCAGTGAAATTGCAGGAATTGCACATCCTCATCAATAAATTGATCGATGCCCGCAGGAAGTCAATACCGAATTAATACCTTTCGGTCTTTTTCTGTGCCAGCAGCCACAGGCTGAGTCGCGTAATCCGCTGACTATGGATTGGCGGCGCTTTCCGTTGAAGCCGATGGATGTTTCGGTAGATTCTCGCAGGTCTTGCGGTATTCCTTTTCGGGGAAGAAGCGCTCCCACTCGTTGATGATGAAATTGCGCCCGACGGCGATGCACGCCTGCGCCTTCAAGTCTGTGATGGAGGTGGGGAAGTAGTACAGCACATTGGCGCTGTCCATAATGTAAACCCAGCGGCTGTCTGGACTGAAAGCAAGCGAATTGATGAAACGTTCGTCGCCGAGGTCAAGGGGTAAAATCACCGGCTTAGTCTTGGGGTCAAGGCGTATTTTATCCAGTTCCCACAGGCGCAAGAGCTTTTCCGCTGCGCCGCCGTTGTCGCGGCTCTCGCCTGAAAAGGTCAGGATGAACCGTCCATCCGGGCTGGTCTGGCTGGAAGAGATATTCGACTCGTGCCCGCGCAAAGAGATGGGCACAGGCGTATCCTGCGAGTCATCTCCGAGAACATAGGCATCCACCTTGTAATCTTTTTGGAAACTACCGGGAATATACCCCGCCCCGCCGCCCATGCCAAGCACAACTTTGCCAAAGCCATCGAAGGTGGTGACGTTCATCCCGACGCCGTTGTATCCGCCCCAGGTGGTGAATAACCCCGCCGGGTTGGCATAATTCATGATCGGAACACCAAAAAGAAGCAATTTGCCATTCTTGCTGATGGTGGGCATCCCCAGCGGAGTCTTGCCTGAATGGATTTTTTCGGGAGCAGCCGGCTGTTCCAGGTTCGATAGTTTCCAGACATCGAATTGGATCGGCAGGGTGTAGTCGTTCCCGTCCCTGTAGCCGACGATCAGATGGCTCGAGTCGGGGCTGAACGCGGCATCGTTGGCAGGAATATCGAACGGGCTGCATGTGCGGCGTTCAATGACGCAGTTCGTGTCCCATAATTGAGCGGGAAGGGCGGCGAGTATGCCATAGTCATCCTTGGGAATTGAAAGCAGCCAGCGCCCATTCTGACTGATGACCGAGGAATCGTTCGTTTTGGCCTCCCCGATTTTTTCGAGACGCCCCCCTCCTTCTTCTGGAAGTTTCCACACTTCGGGTATTTTCAGGCTGTAATTTCCATCATCGGCATATCCGCCGCCGAAGAGGATGATACTTTTTTGATCCTGCGTAAAAGAAAAATTGACGAGAGGATAGGGCAGGGTGTGACTCTTCTTGTTTTCCAGGTCATACGCGAAGGATTTCATCGCTCCGGTATTGGAATAGAACTGTTCCTCTTTGACCATCAGCCAGCGGCTGTCGGCGCTGAATTGAAGCAGGCTGTACATATCGGCGTTTTCCCCAATTACCGCCGCGTTCAGATTGCCGCCTTCTGAAACTTTGTCCAACTCGATGAGTTTTACTTTTATTTGCGGCGTTTGCGGAGTGGAGGGCGCAATTTCCTCATATATTGTGGCATCGCAGACATACACAAGCCAGCGGCTATCCGGGCTGAAAACCGCAATCGACGGAATATTCGTTTCATTCAGCGAATGGATGGCGAGCGGCATTCCGTTTTCAAGCCGCGCCAGTGCGCCGCCCGTCGCCATCCATTGATTATCGTTGCTGAGCGCGATATAGTTTCCTGCCTTCTCGATGGTTACGTTCGATGATTTCCAAGGGTTGACATTGTCCCATAACCGCAGCGAGCCGTCGCGCGTGCCCGCTACAAACCATTGCTTGTCCATGCTTTCAGTGGTGATGCTGACCGTGTCTTCCAACCCCACAGTTTGCGGGTCGCCGGATAACTTAATCAGCAGTTCATTTTCTTTGGAAGCCGACTCTGCCTTGACGTCAGGGCTTAGAACTACGACGTGATTGTGATCCAGCAGCGCAAAATCGATCCGCTCCCCGTTTTCCATCAACAGCGAACTCCCGTTGTCTGAAAGCCTGACTTCGCCGTTGTTGTCAAGAAGCAGCGGAGTGGATAGATCGACGCCGGAGAAAAGGTCGTCCAGCCTCAAATCCAGCAGGGTATTCCTTTGGCCGCCTGTGTTGTTATCCATGATATTGAGGTATAGCCAGTCCTTGTTGATGAATGACATGGCATAAATAAACTGGTTTTTTCTGTCTGTGACAAAATAGGAATACTCCTGATCCTTGAGTTTCAAAATGCCAAAATCTTCCCCTGATCCCCTGTAGGCAGTTGGGCTGGATGCGCCGACGAATACCAGCGCATTCCCGTCGGGGCTGAACTTTGGCGCCTTATACTCCAAGTCCAACTTCAGATTTAATTTAATCACGTATTCCTGGGGAATGTTGGTTTTTTTGAGCGGTATCAAAGTGATGTCGGTCCCCATCCATGCCTCCGTCCCCGACTGGATGCCCTGTTCGTTGTACGCGGCAATTTGAATCTCTTCACGCGGAGCATCCTGAAACAGGATTATCCAGCGGTTGTTCGGGTCGATCAGAATCGATTTGTAATCCGCTGCATGGGTGGCGCTCAAGACGATAGCTGGGGCTTTGGGCGAGGTCAGGTCCCATAAAAGCAGTCCCTCCTGGGGATCGTCTGTCACCAGGTATTTTCGATCCATACTGAGGGCGGCAAAATTTCCGCTAAAAACTGCCTGCTCCGCCTTGTCCAGCGTCTGCGGGTCGATCTCCCAAAGCGCTACCTTGCCGATTTGTTTTTCGATGACTTTGAGATCGTCTTTTGAATTGGAAAACTCCACTTTGCCCTGGAAGGTGATCGGCTGGCGGTTTTCGTCCTGCGCGTTGATTTTCCACAACTGGGTTTGCTCCGCGCCATCCATCACCAGCCAGGTTTTCTGAGGGCTCAGGTAAATGCGCGGATTCCATGCCCCAAGATTGTCGAATGTGGCGGGAAAGTCGATGGAAAACGGCTGATAGTTTGAGTCGCTGAAGAGTTTTTCAAAATTCCAGATCTTAAGTTCGCCTTCCTCGACGTTCGTGCCAGCCACCAGCCAGTGGTTGTCGTTGGTGAATTGCAACAGGCTGACTTCGTGTTTGAAGCCAGGCAAGCCAATCCCTGAAACCTGGCGCATGGCAAGCCGCAGGGCTTCTTCGGCGTCTGCGCGAATAGGTTCGCCCGCATCTTCGTTGATACGAATGGCTTCAAGCGCCAACAGCAGGGCACGTTGCGGAAACTCGCTTAATGCGCCTTTCGATTCGAGAGCCAGTCTCCCCGTGTTGGCAATGCGCGATTCCGTCTCTGCGATTTTTTTGGCGGCTTCCGCCTTTGCCTGTTCTTCTTCGGCTTTTGCCTGAGCCGTCAACGCCGCCTTGGCCTGATTCTCGGCTTCGCGCGCGCTGGCGGTTGCCCGTCCTGCCATCACAAATCCAAAAATTGCCAGAGCGGCTAAAGCGATGATACCGGCGGCGGAAACGCCCGTGGTAATGCGCCGCGCCCTGTCTGCCGACTGACGGCTCTTGAACACGTAATCGCGCTGTAAATCGGTGGGATGCGGCTCTTTGGAAGTATTGGTGGCAAGCTGGAATTCCGCGTCTTGTAAATCCTTGCCGCGCAGCAGGTAACTGCCTTCGTGGTTGTTTCTCTCCCATTCTAATGCCTTGACCTGTAAACGGCGATGTTCCGCCACCCATTCGTAATCCGTCTGAATGGCGGTCATTAACTTTTTCATTGCGGCGTTGAAGTCATCGCTTTCGCGGAGGAAAATCCAATTCAGGTGGCTGAGTTGTTTTGGCGTTTCATCCCCTTTCACATCGCGCGCGACAATCGGAATCAGACGCTTGCCGTTTTTGACGGCGCAGTCTATTTCCTGTCCGCAGACTTTGGATTTGGCCGAATCGGGGCTGATGAGGAAGAGAAAAACATCCGCCTCTTCGATGCCTTTTTCGATTTCCCGCCACCAATCTACGGTGGGCGGAATGCCCTCCCAGTCAATCCAGAAATCCAGGCTGTCCTTTTGCAGTTCAGCCGTAAGTTTCTTGGCGAATTCGATATCCTTGCGCGAATATGAGATGAAGGCTTTTGCCATAGTTTGTTCCTCGACAGGTCATATTTTACCTGCAAATTAAGATAGCCTTCGTCTCATTATGATTTTGGAAATCTTTTGCCTTTACGGTAAAACCAAACGTTGCCCCTGCTCGTTTTTCGCGTCCTCAACTCACTTTAAATATAAAAGGGCAAAATCCACGCCCAATCAACTCGCTCCTTGCAGATTGCAAAACAGGTCGCCCGATTGCCTTCTCCAATAAAGCGACCTCCATTTTACATAGTTCAGGGTGCGCCTCAATCACCTTTGCGTACGGGCATCGTCCCAACATCATTCGTGGACCTTCGGCTCCAGCCTCCCAACGGGCCTGATAGTGCATTTCGTTCAGTTTATCAACCAGCGCCGACAGGCGTTTGGACATAGGCTGACTTGCCATCCCAATTAGTCCTTGTGATTGTGCAATGCGTTCGCCTATGGCCTCGAAGTTTATTTTTTCACTGAGCAATGCATCCGCCAGCACAGACAGGTTGTCACCCAGCGCCGCCTGCGAAAGCGAATAGACTTTTTCAGGCCTGCCACGTCCGCCGCGCTGCAAGACGGCGCTGACCTCCAAGCGGCCATCCGAGACCAGAACGCCGAGGTGGTGACGCACGTTTGGCGCGGACATGTCCAACGCGCGCGCAATCTCCCGCGCCGAAGCGGAGCGGGTCTTTTTGAAATGGGCAAGGACTTTTTGGCGGGCTGTTGTCATACAATTATGATGATTATACTCACTTTTATATTTTTGCAAATATATTTTTGCATAATTCAATTGACTTATCCTGCCGCCCTGCTATAATCCAGCGAGTCAGCGATTCAAAGATTCAGCGATTCAATTACCAATGACCTTTACTTGGGACACCACCTACGCCATTGCTTTGGAACTGCGCCGCCAGCATCCCGAAGCGAACATCGAAGAAGTCTCGCTGGGTCAAATCTATCGCTGGACGCTTGAACTGAGTGAATTCGAGGATGATCCCGCGCTCGTCAACGACGGCATCCTTTATGCAATCTACCAAGACTGGTTCGAGGAGAACATTCATGGACGAAAATGAACAATTGAGTTTGCCCAACTACACCATCCCCGAAGATATGCGGGACGTTGTAGCCGTCACCACGCTTGACCGCCTCTACAACTGGGGGCGTCGTTCTTCGTTGTGGCCCCTGACCTTCGGTCTGGCATGCTGCGCCATCGAAATGATCGCGGCGCAAATGGCGCGTTACGACATGGCGCGCTTCGGCATGGAAGTCATGCGCCCTTCACCACGCCAGGCAGACATGATTCTGGTTTCGGGAACCGTCACCAAGAAAATGCTGCCTGCCATCATCCGCCTGTATAACCAAATGCCCGAACCGAAGTATGTCGTGGCAATGGGCGCGTGCGCCTCGGGTGGTGGACCTTTCAAGGAAGGCTACAACGTGGTCGCCGGCATTGACAAGTTCCTGCCCGTTGACGTGTACATCCCCGGCTGTCCTCCCACCCCGCAGGCGCTCATGGCTGGCTTGATCAAATTACAGCAGAAGATCGACAAGGACTCACTCAAGAAAGTCCGCTGGTACCAGAAAGGCAAGGAAGACCCGAACTACGTCCCGATGCCAATTCTCGGGCCCGATTTGATCGATGTCCGCCGCAATGAGGAATTCAAAAAAGCCGCTGCCGTAAAGGAAGGTGCATAATGGCAACCGCAATCGAAACCCAGACCGTTGATTTGGTTGCCCGCTTCCCGGGTAAAGTCACCGCCGAAAGCCGCCCCGGCTACAGCGGATTCATGGTCGAGAAGACTGCGCTCATCGAAGTGGCAACCGCCGTCCGCGACGAATTCGGCTACGACCTGCTCCATGCCCTAACCGGCGTGGACTACCTCGAACAGAACAAAATGGAAGTGGTCTACCACCTCCACAAAACCACCGGCGGACCGAAGTTGATTCTCCGCACCCAGGCTGACCGTGTCGATCCCATCGAGATTCCGTCTGTCACTCCCCTTTGGGCGGGCGCGGAATATCAGGAACGCGAAGTCTTTGATCTGTTCGGTGTCATATTTACCGGTCACCCCGACCTGCGCCGCATTTTGATGTGGGAAGGCTTCGAAGGCTACCCGCTCCGCAAGGATTGGAAGGA
>CAILWD010000484.1 GCA_903837815.1 uncultured Chloroflexota bacterium
CGAACAGGCAGACGAAATCATCCGCAACGGACGCGCCGATCTGGTCTTGCTGGGACGCGAAATGCTGCGCGATCCATATTGGGCGCTGCACGCTGCGCAAAAACTCAAACAGTCCGCGCCGGTGCCGCCGCAATACTTGCGGGCTTTCTAATGCAGTTTTAGTAACAGAATTTTTTCTGCGCTACCTGTATTTTTACGGACAGCGAATCAACCCCTGCGCCCAAAGACATCCGCCGCAGGTGGGCTGGACATTGCCGAAGCAGTCTTCGATATTTTCGTTTGCCAGTTCGCAACTATTGCAAAAAACACAGGGCGAAAAGTCGAAATCCTGCAGACGTTTTCGCAGTTTGAGGTATTCGGCGCCGTTCCAAATTTCAAGCAGGTCAGTCTGGTTGACATCTCCAACAAAATATTCCTTCGAGGAACGTTTTCGGGTATCGAGGTAATGTTCGTGAGTGTAAAGCAGCGGCAGGCACGGACTAACTCTGCCGTCCTGCCGAATCGAAAGGCTGCCGCGCTCGACAAAGGGACATTGATCACGGTTTTGGTTTATCGCGCCGCCAGACAATTCGAGGCGATTCATGCCATTCAACACGTCAGCCAGCGCAGGGACGGTCTTTTCGTTGATGTCCATGGCTGGCATGTGAATCAGCGGGCTCATCTGCGCGCTGGAAGCGAGATTCATCGAACGCAGGTAGAGGTTTTCATTGAGGAGTTCGGTATTATGTGCCAGCACATTACTGACGGAGAACTCCACTGCGCCGAGGCGGGTTCCTAATTTGATGACTTCAGTCAGGTCGTGGATGTTGCGTCGCATGGCAACGAAGGCAATCCCAAGTTTGGGAACCCCCGCCCAAGTGGAAAAGCCAAAGGTATTATACTTTTGCATCCGCAGGCGGTTGAGGTTTTCAAGAATAAGCGGCAGGGAATCGCCGAGACGCACATCCATGTAACATTCGGGAGATGCGCCGTCGAGCGAGACCCAAAGTTTATCCAACCGCAAATCGACGAGTTTTTGGCTGACAGGCTCGGTGAGCAAAATTCCGTTGGTGATAAGCGAGACGAAATATCCAGCTTCTTTTGCCATGCGAATCATTTCGAGGCAGTAGGGGTGTGAAAGCGGCTCACCGTATCCGCCGAGGAAGATTTCGGGTTTGTGTGGCATCTTCTCCAGGCTGGAGAGAATCCGCCGAAAGGTGCCGAGTTCCATGCCGCCATAGTTGGCATCCCAGACATTTCTCATGCAGGTGGCGCAATTCAGATTGCAACGGTTGGTGACTTCTACGTAGACCCGTTTGAGCGCCGTCAGCGGGGAACGCAGGTTCACACCGTGGCCGTTCGGCTCGATCCGCACTTCGTCGCCGGGTGAAATTCTCAATTCACGGGCAATTTGAGGCGGCAAGACGATGTTTCCGTTTTGGTCAACCTGAGCGTACTGAATTTTTGGCATAAAGGACTTTATCCTGATTTCATGCTTTTGAACGGCAAAGGCGCTTTGCGGCTTTCTTTTCTTGGGCTTACGCCGCTTCGAGCGCGTTCACAACGAAGGTGGTGACCTCGGCGGGCGTGGGAATTCGTCCTGATGAAACAACCTTCTCATTAATGACCAGCCCCGGCGTAGACATGATGTTGTACGCCATGATGTCGGGATATTCTGTCACCTTGACAACTTCCGCCTCGACGCCCATTTCCGAAACAACCTGACGGGTGATGGCTTCCAATTTTTTGCAGTTGGCGCACCCCGAACCAAGAACTTTGATGGTAAGCATATTTTCTCCTTATAATGTTTTTACAAAATCAGATTGAACAAATATCCCGTGAAAATAATCGCCACGGCAATCACAGCAAAGAACGTCGCCAACAGTGGGGGTTTCAGCACGCGCTTCAAAATCACCGCTTCAGGCAAACTCAAACCAATGACCGACATCATAAACGCCAGCGCCGTCCCAACCGAGGCGCCTTTTTCGATGAGCGTACCGACGATGGGGACAATCCCCGCCGCGTTGGAATAGAGTGGAATGCCAATCAAAACCGCCGCAGGCACAGACCACCAGGCTTGTTTGCCCAATATTGAAGCCAGCGCGTCTTCGGGAACGTAGCCATGAATCCCCGCGCCGACGGCGATGCCAATCACAACATACAGCCAGACCTTGCCAACGATTTCCTTCACCGAAGCCCAGGCTCGCTCGATACGATCAGCCCATGTCAATTTTTCCTCGGTCACATCCGCCGCATGATGGATTTTCCAAACAAAGTCTTCCACATGCCTTTCCATTTTCAACCGTCCAATGATAAATCCTGCGACAATGGCAACGGTCAAGCCCGAAGCAACATACAGTCCCGCCACCTTCCAGCCAAAGAGACCAAAGAGCAGGATGATCGCCACCTCGTTGATGGTCGGCGCGGCGATGAGGAAGGAAAATGTCACGCCCAGGGGAATCCCCGACTCGACAAAGCCAATAAAAAGCGGCACGGCGGAACAGGAACAAAACGGCGTTACAATGCCTAGCAGGGCGGCAAATATGTTTCCTACGCCTTCGCGTTTTCCGCCAAGCAATGCCCGTGTTTTTTCCGGGCTAAAAAAAGTGCGGACGATGGAAATGGCGAAGACCATGCCAGAAAGCAACAGTAGAATCTTCGGCACGTCATAAAGAAAAAACGCTACTGACTCGCCAAGGTGTGAGTCACGCGCCAGCCCCAGCGCAGAATAGGAGAGCCAGTCTGCAAGAGGTTGGATGATGTTATACGCCGCCAGCCACGCAATCGCGGCAACGGCAAGAATAACAAACAATCGTTTGTTGGATGAAGCAGAGGCAGGGTAAAGTGTTGTCATGAACTATAGGCTCTTGGCAAGGATAAGACTCGGCGCGCACTGCGGACACTCACAAGATAAAGACTTCTTGTTGATGAGCGCGGAAACGACGTCAGCACGGATTCGGCTCAAGGCGGCAGCCATAGTTACCAGGTCGAGGAGCGTGGTGTCTTTCAGCCGATAAAAGATGTAACGCCCCTCGCGTCTGTCGAGCAGGATATCCGCCCTGCGCAGCGCCATTAAATGTTGGGAAATGTAAGCCTGTCGCAAACCAAGCGCGGCTTCAAGGTGGCAGACGCAAGCCTCGCCTGTCCCAATCGCCAGCAGGATCTGCAAACGGGACAGCGGCGAGATGATTTCCAATAAAGAAGCAACTGGCTCAAGCGGGTTTGGATTCTTTTTCATATTCACATTCCTGAATATATTATATGACATCTTCAGAAACTGGAACGTAAAGAATGTCACATTTGCTCTCGCTCAATGTCACTGGCTGAAAATAAAAAATCACGGTCGATTGACCGTGATCATCAAGGTAGCGGGGGCAGGACTTGAACCTGCGACCTTCGGGTTATGAGCCCGACGAGCTGCCACTGCTCCACCCCGCATCGAATGGAGCGCAATATTACCACGATAAAGTTAAAACCGTCAAGCCGCGATTTCGAAGATTTGCATGGCACTTTTCCGTTTAGTCAAACGACTTTGCTACAGCCACATCGAAAGTGTGTAACGCGCCTATGCTATGCGCAAGTTCCCCACCCTACAAACCCCATACGAAACCATGATAATTCGCGGTTGCTCATTGACTCGCATTTTAAAAAGTACTATACTCACTGCATAGAGGTAACTTCACCATGCGCTCATTTCACGGAATACCCAGGCTCGTCTAGCAATACACGCGGTCTATCCGCGTGTATTTTTTATTCCCTCGAAAAAGGAGAAACACAATGGATTCAGGACTGATCGGAAAACTGGAAAAGGCAAAAAGGTACGCTGAAGACAGACGCCGCTTCCGCTTCACCAAATTCGAAGTTGATTTCAAAGGCGATAATAGCGACCACCACGTTTCCTACGACAACGGCATTTTCAAATGTGACTGCGAATTCTTCCTCACCCACAACCGTTGCGGACATTCCATGGCGCTCGAAATCCTGCTCAAAGATATGATTGCCACGCCGGTGTAAATCGGTCTCAAAGCCAGTTTCCCCACCGCCCCGCGCACGATACGCAGGGCGGTTTCTTTTTTCGTTGGCAGGCAAAAAGTAAAGCGGGAAACAACTGATATATAATCCGAGCATGAGCAAAATATGGAATGCCTCCGAGTACGACCTTTCGCGCCGCCGCCTGATTCCCTGCTTCGATTTGTTCTACGCCACCGCCGCCGATTTGGCCGCCCGCACGATCCGTGACCTTCCCTCGCCCTCCATTTTAGACATTGGAGCGGGCACCGGCTTGATGAGCGAGTTCGTGATGCATAGAGTTAACGCGGCTTCCCTGTTCCTGCTGGATGAATCCGCCGAGATGACGGCGAAGGCGCTGGCGCGACTGGATCAATTCAAGCCGACCCTCTTCCTGCAATCGATGACCGAACCCTTGCCAGCGATGCAGTTCGACGCTGTGGTGTCGTCAGTCGCAATTCATCACCTGACGCATGAAGAAAAACGCGGGTTGTATGGGCGCATCTTCCATGCGCTTGCGCCGGGCGGGGTCTTCATCAACGCCGAGCAGGTTTTGGGCGAAACAGATCGGGAGGAAGCCCTGTACGACGAGATGCACATTGGCGGGGCGCGCCTCCTCGGCAGTGACGAGGAGGAAATCTGCGCCGCAAGAGAGCGCATGAGTTACGATAAAAGCGCCACCCTCGCAGAGCAGGTGACATGGTTAAGGGAGATTGGTTTTACGCAGACAGGGACTTTCTTCCAGTGGGGACGGTTTGCAGTGTTTGCCGGGTGGAAGCACAGTCCGGTATAATTGATTTAGAACCACATTGAAGAAATGGACACCCACGAAAAATCAGGCAACGGCAGTTACATGGAACATACCGCAGGCGGAGGGCTCAACAACATGGAGGCTCAAACATCCACCAAGGAACTGTGGACTTTGTTGAAGGTCAGCAGTTCGCTGGCATCTACCCTCGAGTTGGCAGAGGTTTTGCAAATCGCCATCGAAAGCGCCGCCGACCTGCTTGGCTTCGATAGCGGCGCAATCTATACTCTCGAAGACGAATACTTATATCTGGGGGCAACCACTCCGCCGCTACCATCTGAATTCCCCGATGAA
>CAILWD010000485.1 GCA_903837815.1 uncultured Chloroflexota bacterium
CCCGATGGCATGATGGTCTTCTTTGCGGGTGTCCCGAACGGCACGATGGGCGCATTGAATTTGAGCAACGTGTATCTCTCGAACGCACAGTACACAGGCACATCAGGCTTGACGATTGACGATCAGGCTTCGGTGATGGAACGCCGAGTCGCGGGGACGTTGTCGCCAGGCCGGTCGGTGGCAGCCATCGGCGGGTTGGAAACAGCCGCCGAGGCGATTGAATCCGTCATCGAAGGAAAATATCCTGGCAAGGTCGTCATCTTCCCGCAAATCCACAACCTACCGTTGATGGGGCTCAAGGAACTCAAGGAACGCCTGCCCGAAGTCGCCGCCAAATTGGGCGACGATAACATGTGGACGAACGAAGCCGAAGAAGTGTTGATCGAGAAGATGTGGGAGAAGCCTGCATGATCTACACCCTCACGCCCAACCCAGCCGTTGACCGTGAGTTGACCGTGCCTGCGATGGAGTTTGATTCTGTCCTGCGGGCAAGCGAGTCGCGGATTGACTTTGGTGGCAAGGGTTTCAACGTTTCGCGCCTGCTCAAAGGCATGGAAACGTCCAGCACAGCCATCGGATTTTTGGCGGGCAACGCGGGTGAACTTTTGCAGAACGGTCTGCGAAGCCTCGGCATTGGCACGGACTTTGTTTGGGTGGATGGCGAAACGCGCACCAACGTCAGCATTGTGACGCAGTCGCACGATCACTATATCAAGGTCAACGAAAAAGGTCCGCTGGTGAATTTTGCCAAACAGCAGGAACTGCTCGATAAGATTGGACTGCTGGCAAAACGTGGCGAGTGGTGGGTTCTGGCGGGCAGTATGCCGCCTGGCGTGGCGGATGATTTTTATGCCCGCGTGGTGAACGTGCTCAACAAACACGGCGCACATGCCGTTTTGGATACCACAGGCGAGTCCCTGCGAATCGGCTGCGGCGAAAAGCCTTTCCTCGTCAAGCCAAACGCGGAAGAGATTCACATGCTGACTGGCTTGCCAGTGAACACGCCCGCTGAAATTGCCGCTGCCGCCGCAGAACTTCGTCGAATGGGCGCGCAAAACGTGGTCGTCTCGATGGGCAAGGATGGCGCACTGCTTCACACTGCCGAAGAAACCTGGTTGACTCACAGCCCGAAGATTCAGGAAAAAAATCCCATCGGCGCAGGTGACTCGATGGTGGGCGGGCTGGTTTGGGCGTTGTCCAACGGAATCCCGCTGAAAGAGGCGCTGGGGTGGGGTGTCGCCAGCGGAGCCGCCACCGCCAGCCTGAGCGGAACCGAAGTCGGAACCCGCCCGTTGATCGAGACGCTCTTCAAGCAAGTCCGCTTTGAAAAATTGGAAAACGTGTAAAAATGCCATTTTCAACCACAAAGGGTCACGAAGGTACACAAAGGGGTATTTGGTTTTCCTTTGTGACCCTTTGTCTCCTTTGTGGTTGAACCTTTTCATCAGGAAAAAGTGAGGTCGTATGCCATTCGAACAGCATCAGGAAAAGAATTATCCCAAGGATGCCGCGAGTATTTTTCAGGCGGCGTTGAAAGCCACCGAAAAACTGCAAGGGAAAATCATCTCCTCTGCTCCCGAACAATTCAAGTTGACTGCCCGCTTTCCCAAGACGATTTTGGGGCAAACCGTCGGCGAGCGTACTGAACTCTCGTGCGAAATCCGTGCGGATGGGGAGGGTGGTCTGGTCGTCGTGGATGCATTTCCGCTGGACGCGGTGGAGCGCAAATTGATGTTTGGCGCGCGCAAGGGCGTCACGCTGACTGTGGTAACATGGTTCATCGCTCATCTGGAAAATAATCTCGGAATACCGCCAGCCAAGTAGCGACAAGCAATTCCATCGTCTTCAACCACAAAGGAGACAAAGTGTCACGAAGGAAAAAACTAAAAGACCTTTGTGTATCTTTGTGAGCCTTTGTGGTTTTATTTTTTCAATGGGAGCATGAAATATGTCCGAACAAAAAACAACCCGCATTTACATGGTTCGTCATGGAGCCACCCAACTTAGCGCTGAAGACCGCTTCGCGGGCGCGGTGGATGTCCACCTTTCGGATGAGGGTAAATTTCAAGCCGCGCAACTGGCGGAGCGCCTGGCGGACGACCAGATTGCGGCGGTCTATTGCAGCCCGATGACGCGCACGATTCAGACCGCTTCCATCCTTGCCAAGCCGCACGAACTTGATTTATTCCACCGCGACGGCTTGCGCGAAATCCATCACGGACATTGGGAGGGGATGCGTCGTGCCGATGTTGAGTCACAATTTCCAGAGGAATATGCCGCGTGGGAAGAAGACCCATTCACATTCGCGCCGCAGGGCGGCGAGGCGGGAGTCAATGTGATTGCCCGCGCCCTGCCCGTCATCCGTGAAATTGTCCTTGACCATCGCGGACAGAACGTGCTGGTTGTTTCCCACAAAGCCACGTTGAGATTGCTCATCAGCAGCCTGCTTGGATTCGACGCGCGGGGCTATCGTGACCGCCTTGACCAATCGCCCGCCTGCCTGAACGTGCTCGATTTCAAAGACCCTGTCCGCGCGAGATTGATGCTGTTCAATGATGTCTCGCACTACACCGATCAGCCCAAACGTTCGGGCGGACGTTTATCCAAATGGTGGGATACAGAACAAACCTAGTTGTGTCTGTTTTCATCGCCTTTATTTCTGATAACCCATCTGATATAGGGCTGTAGCAAAGTCGCTTGACAAACCAGAAAAGCGTCACCCAGAGCGAAGCGACGCTTGCGCCTTGCTCCAGTGCGGCGTGCTCTTTCGGGAGAGCGGCGCAAATTGGACTTTGCTACAGCCATGCACTTGATATTTTCCAGTCTTGCGGATGCCTTTCGCGTACGGTATAGTTTCTACATGGCGCTCTATTTTGCTTTGGCGATCGCGTTTCTTGTCCCTTTGGCTTTTTTGTTTGGCATTCGGAAGGGCAATCTCTACGGCACAGATAAATTCTATGTCAACATTATCACGCTGGTTTGGGGTTTGGTTGCGTATGGTTTGGCGGCGCAAATCAACCCCGCCATGGTGGAGACCGGCTGGGTGACCCGCTCGCAGGTCATTCGCATCACCGCTCCCATTCTTGAAGAAATCCTGAAATCCCTGATTCTGATTTACCTCGTCCGTCGCGCCGATTTCAACTACGTGGTGGACGGGGCAATCTACGGCTTTGGCGCGGGGATTGGGTTTGCCATCATCGAAAACTGGGAATACGTGACGGGACATCCCGAAATTGCGCTGGGAATTGCCATCGCCCGCGTCTTCTCGACCAACCTTGTCCATGCCACCGGCAGCGGACTCATCGGCGCTGCGCTTGCATTCAAGCGCGGAGAAAATACCGCCCCAGCCTGGACTGCGGTGATTCTCGGCTATCTCTTTTCCATTGCCTTCCACATGGGATTCAACACCATGGTCAGCGCCGGCGCCTTCCTGTTCTTTGCGTTTGGCGTCGGGTTGGTGGGGACAGCGTTGATTTGGTCTGTTATCCGCCGCGGCTTGAATATCCAAAAGAAATGGGTCGGCGAAAAACTTGGCATGAGCGACCGCGTGACCAGGAGCGAGGCAAAGATTTCGGCCAAGATCGAGCAGTTGCGCGAGGCGCTGACGCCAGTTGAAAAACAATTTGGTTTCGTTACACTCAAAATTGTCGAAGACCTCATTCGCAAGCAGGCGGAGATTGGCATTAAGCGAAAACTGCTCGAAAAAACCGCCAACGAAAGCAAACGGCAGGAAATTGAAAAAATCATCAAAGGCCTCAACAGGGAAATGGAAGCCTTGCGCAAACAGGCGGGTATCTATTGCATGATGCTTGTGCGGACGGTCTATCTCGAGCAAGATTTGCTCGTCTGGGATTTGATTGCCGCCCGCGTCGAGGAATCTGGCACGGGCCAAAAGGGCGGCGGTCTGTACGATCGAATCAACCAGAGAATCAAGCCGCCCCCGTCAGACCCGACTTGAGAAATTCGTGGCAAAGAGTCGCCCCGGCGGAGGTTCTTTTTGATTCTACCCGCACTGTAAAAATGAATAACATGGGGGATTACATTCGAGGTAAACCGACTATACAATGAACAAATCTTATCCCAAAGGAGAACTTTAGAAATGAAAAAGTACAGCGTTTTATTTGCAATCCTCGCCCTTGTCCTTGCTTCGCTTGCCTGCCAGACCATCATGGGCGGCGGTGATACCTTCCAGCCGCCTGAAATCGAAATTCCAGAAATCCCCGAAATGCCACAAACCGATGGCGGCGACGGGGTCGAAATTCCAGAGATCGAGATTCCCACCATCCCGCCCATTGCCACCGATGAAAACGGAGATATGACCATTGGCGGCGAATCCGAATTTCCCCTTGCCAGTGACGCCTTCAACGTGATCAGCACGCCGGAGATGGTCGCCTTCCAAACCAAGTTGAGCAGCGACGATTTGATCAAGTTCTATCGCGACGAGTTTACCGCCCAGGGCTACACGGAAGACGAGTCGATGGCGATTACCTTCGGCAAGACTTTTACGCTGGCATTCAACGGACACGAGAGCGGAAAGGTGATTTACGTCGTCGGCGCGGATGCGGGTGACGGCTCGATCTATGTCACGATCACATTGGGATAACTTTCAAAGGAGAACCTATGACGAAAAAACTCAGCATTCTGTTTGCGATTCTTGTTCTCGTCCTTGCCTCCCTTGCCTGCCAGACTTTGTCAGGCGGCGGCGACGCCCCCGAACTCCCCGCCCCCAGCGATGACGGCGGAGTCGAAGTCGCTCCCCAGGAAAATGACGACAGCGAAAGTGAAAGTGAAAGCAGCGGTGAGTCTGGCGTCGAGAGCGAATTCCCCATTCCAAATGGCGCGATGAATGTGCAGGATTTGGGCGGTTCGACCAACTTCCAGGTTAAGATGACTTTGGACGAAGCGATGAAGTTTTATATGGATTCCCTCACCAGCGAAGGCTACACCGAACGTCCCATCTTAACCGTGACTTCGGAGACCACTTTCAGCATGGTCTTCGACGGTCACGAAAGCGGGAAAGCCATTGTGGTGCAGGGCGTTGACATGAGCGATGGCACGGTGAATGTCAATATCCGTTTGGAAGATGTTTAAGTTGGCAGACCTTAAAGGTCTCATAGACCTTTGGGGTCTATCGTTACCCACTTCCTGACCGAGTTCACCAGAAAAACTTTCGCGCATTTCGATAACTCATCCTTGCGAATCACCCGCTCACAGACTTGTCCCGTCTCCAGCAGGTGTGACCTGAACGTCCCCGCCAGCAACCCGCAAGAGATGGGCGGCGTGTAAAAATTTCCATCCAATTCAACGACGAGGTTGCCGATTGTAAATTCGGTCAACTCGTCGTTTTCATTCCAGAGCAGCAGGTCGTCGCAGTCCGCAGGCACAGGCGGATATATCTCGCGCCGCGTGGTTTTGTGGAAGAGAAAAACATCCTTCGAGTTGACTGGCTTCTCTGCCAGTTTCACTTTGAAATCTTTTTCCCGCGACTGGAAATCTTTTTCCTCGCTTTGGAACTGACCCGACCGCCCAAGCAGAATCCGCACCCGCTGCGGAGACTGGAAGCCCGCTTCGAGTTGATTCAGACATGCGTCGAACTTTTCCGCCGAAAAAGGGAATCCAAAATAATCGGCTGAATCCGCCATCCGCGCAGCGTGTTTTTCGCGCAGAAAGAATCCCTCGTCGGGAGTCCACAGCAGGGTTTCAAGCAAATCAAAGGGTCGCGGAGATTCGGTCAGCACGCGGGCTTTGAGCAGGGCTTCGCTGTACTCATCCGCGCTGGTTGAATCCCAGACGATTCCGCCACCCAGGCCATACTCTGCGCTTTGGCTTTCCCTGTCGATGATTGCCGTGCGGATTGCCACGTTGAATTGCGCCTTGCGGTTGGGCGAAATGTAGCCAATGCTCCCCGTGTAAAGTTTGCGCGGCGTGGACTCCAACTCCGCGATGATGTTCATCGTACTGACCTTTGGCGCGCCCGTAATCGAAGCGCATGGAAAAAGCGCCGAGAAAATTTCGGTCAGCGAGGCTTCGGTCTTTGCCTGCACCGTGGAGGTCATCTGGAAGAGGGTGGGGTATTTTTCGATGGTGAACAAATCGGGGACGTGGACACTGCCTGTTTGGGCAATCCGCCCCAGGTCGTTGCGAATCATGTCCACGATCATCACGTTTTCGGCGCGGTTCTTCAGCGAGGATTTCAACCAGTCGGCTTGTTCACGGTCTTCGGCTGTCGTCCGTCCGCGCTGAACCGTCCCCTTCATCGGGCGGCTGTAGATTTTGTTCCCGTCCAGTTTGAAAAATAACTCAGGCGAAGCCGAGCAAATCACAAAGCGACCCGTGTCGAGATATGCCGCGTACTTGTTTTGACTTTGCGCCAGGTGTTGAAAGGACTCCCACGTCCCGCCGCTGAACTCCGCGTTCAACCGCATGGTGTAATTGACCTGATACGTCCGCCCTCGCGCAATGTAGTCTTTGACTTTTTCGATGGCGGCGTTGTAAATTTCCCGCGCCACGCTGGGACGCCAATTTTGTGTTGTGAAACCTCGGAGGTCTTTAAAGACCTCCGAGGTTTGAAGAGACCGAGACTCAGGATACAATCCAAACCACAACAGCGGAAAACTTCCGTCGCTCAAAACGCGCAGGGCGCTGTCGAAGGCAGGCGCGGATTCGTAACTGACAAACCCCGCCGCGTGCCAGCCTTTCTCTTCGACCAGCCGCTCGACCTCCTGCAACGCGTCGCGCACCTCGTCCAGCCGTTCCGCGCAAATCACCCGCAGCGGATTTGCAAAATGCAGCCACTCGTCGCCGTGTTTTAACAGGACTTCATCTTTTTGAATCAACTCAGCCTCGCCATGAAAAAATTCCTCTCCATTTTACCCCGTTGGTTTCCCGCCCTGTTCTTCATGACCGTGATTTTTATCTTCTCATCCCAGCCTTCCGACGACCTGCCCAGTTTCGCCAGTTGGGATCGCCTCGTCAAAAAAGGCGGACACGCCATCGGCTATGGCTTGCTCGCCCTTTCGTATCTTCATTTTTTCGAGTACAAGAAAAATCGCTACTGGCTTGCCTGGCTGCTGGCTGTCCTTTTCTCCGCAACAGACGAATTTCATCAATCTTTTGTGCCAGGGCGAAATCCTTCGCTGACCGATGTGCTGATTTTCGACAACCTCGGCGCGGCGCTGGCTTTATATTTTTATCGGAGGAACCATGAAAAAGAAAATCAATCGGCGTGACTTTTTGCGGATTGCCGCCCTGGGGACGACTTCTGCCCTGGCATTTTCCTGCGGCGTGTTCGCGCCCAAGCCTGATTCTATGGCAGAGCCAACCGACCTTTCCCAACCCGAAGCCTCGTCCCGTGCGACGGAGATTCTGGTTCTCGGCGCGGGAATCTCAGGGCTTGCCGTCGCCCGCACCCTTGCCGACGACGGCTGGAAGGTCATCGTCCTCGAAGCGCGTGACCGGATCGGCGGACGCATGTGGACGGATACCTCCCTCGGCGTGCCGCTCGATTTGGGCGCGTCGTGGATTCATGGGGTCAACGGCAACCCCATCACCAAACTCGCGAAGCAATTCGGCGCGCAGACCGCCGTCACCGATTATGACAACGCCCTGCTCTACGACTTCGACGGGCGCGAAATGTCTGACGCGGAATACGTTGAAATCGAAGACCTCTTTGAATCGATCTATGCCGAAGTGGCGGAAATGCAGGAAGA
>CAILWD010000486.1 GCA_903837815.1 uncultured Chloroflexota bacterium
TTCAGGACCTTCCCCATCCAGCGGCGCAAATTCCCCTTCTTGAATGTTGACGTGGCGCCCACAGGCGATGGTACAACGGCGGCAGGTGTAACGTCCCGCCAAAATCGTGTCATGCATTCGCACGCCCGAAATTTTCTTCGCGCCTTCCTCCCAGCGGCTATCGCGCCAGTTGCGGATGGGGAAGTTGCCGAGGTATTCGTATTTTTCCACGCCGCCCGACGTGCCGTATTTGGTGAAGTCTGCCGTCGCCTTGCGGATGTGGGGGATGGCTTGCTGAATGCTGTCTTTCAACGCACCATCGTCGGCAAACGAGAGCGGCAGGTTTCCGTATGCCACCATCGCTTTCAGATTCTTCGACCCCATTACCGCGCCCATTCCCGTGCGCCCCGCAATGCCAAAGCGCGTATTGGTTCCAATGTGAGGAATCCCCGCAATCGGAACGAGATTTTCACCCGCCTGGCCGATGACCGCAGCCGAGGCTTTTTCGTGGGTTTGGGCTTTGAGCCACTCCGCCGCCTGGAATGAATCCTGACCCCAGATTGGAGTCGCGTCCCGAAGCTCGAACTTGCCGTCGTGAATCCACAGGTAGACGGGGCTGTCCGCCTTGCCAGTGACCACCACGCCGTCGAATCCCGCCTGCTTGAGTTGGGTCGCCCAGTCCCCGCCGACGCTGGACTCGCCCAAAATTCCCGTCTGCGGTGAACGCGCCACGTAATGATGTCGGCTGGCGGAGAGAACGCGGCTCCCCGTGAAGGGTCCCGTGAAGGCGGCGAGAACATTCTCTACCCCAAGCGGATCGGTGTCCGCGCCTGTTTCCTCGTAGACGATTTTTACCGCCAGCCCCACGCCACCGATGTACTTGCGAAACAGTTTATCCTCGATGGGGCAGACTTGAATCTGTCGAGTGGTCAGGTTGACGCGCAGGTATTTTCCTTGATAACCAATCATTGATTTATCCTTTCTTAGGCGTTGAACATCTTCTTGAGCATTTCCGCGTTGAGTTGCTCGAAGTTGGCGGGCTTAATCATCTTGCCATTCTCGTCTGACGCGAAACCGTATTCCTTTGCCTTGCGAATCACCGAGGGGGGCCAGTACGGGTCTTTGCCTTCAAATACTTTGTGTTGTTCCAGCACGGCAAAGCACCACGCGGGTTTGTCGCTGATGTTTTCGAACGAACGCCACACCCCGGCAGGCAGGCTAATCAAATCCCACTTTTCTAGGATGATTTCGCCTTCCGCGCCCTGTTCGGGGTCGTTGCTCCACTTGAAGTTCCATGTGCCTTCGAGCGGCAGGAAGAGTTCGATGTAATCGTGCTTATGCCAGGCGGGACCATTGCCCGGCATGGCTTTGAACATCCCAATCTGGAAGTCGTGCGGCTGTTTCATCATCACTTCGTAATCGGGGTTTTCGCTGGCTGTGTCGCCGATGACCGCAAAGTTCAGGCGGTGATGACCGGGCAACATGCTGTCGATGAACATCAGCGGGATTGCCTTGTCCTCGGTGTAGTCGCCGAACCGCACAACGCGGCTTTGCATTTCCTGGGTGGTGATGGGTTGGGTCATTTTTTTCTCCTTTGGCAATTTCTAAAAACGATTGTATACGTATACATTGCAAGATAAAAAATATCCTTGCCGGGGAAACGGCAAGGCTTTATCCAATACTGCGGGCAGAATCGCGCCAGATCAGGGTCGGGGTGATGATTTTTTTGATGATGTCGGAATCAGGTTCGTTGATGGCGTCCATCAAAACCTGGATGGTGGTGTCCACCAAAGTCCCAAACGGCTGGCGGATGGTGGTCAACTGGTAACCGGGCCATCCTGCGGCGGGGATGTCGTCGAAGCCGATGATGGAAAGTTCGGCAGGAACTTTTATTCCAAGTTTACAGCGAGCCAAATCCAGCGCGCCCATGGCAATCAAATCGTTGGCGCAGAAGATCGCGTCGGGGCGTGGGGTATCCGCTGAGAGGAGCAGGCGTTCGGCGGCGGCGTAGCCCTTTTCGTAGTCGTAGTCGCCCGCGCTTTCACGCAAATCCAGCGCATGACCGCGTTCTTCGAGGCGTTTGGTAAATCCCATTTCGCGGTCGCGGTTGGTGGAGGAGGATTCTTCGCCCGCGATGAAGGCAATGCGCTTGTGACCGGCATCGAGCAGGGCATCTGCCACCATCCTGCCGCCTTCGAAGTTGTCGCAACAAACCATGTGGCTGTGTCCGTCCGTCGCGTAGCGATTGAACGAAACCACTGGTGTTCCAGAACGCGCGCATTCATCCGCCAGTTTCGAAGAGAGGGTGGCGGAGGTGATGATGAGTCCGTCCACGCGGTATTGAAGCGCCATCGGCAGGGCTTCTTCGAGCTCCTGCTTTTCAGAGATGTTGAAGACCAGCGTCCAGTAGC
Source organism: uncultured Chloroflexota bacterium (assembly GCA_903837815.1). Classification (GTDB taxonomy): domain Bacteria; phylum Chloroflexota; class Anaerolineae; order Anaerolineales; family Villigracilaceae; genus Villigracilis. The sequence goes on from CAILWD010000486.1 coordinate 2,391, forward strand.
CTTGCTCCTGGAGTACGCGGGTGAACTCCTGAATCATGTGCGCATAAAAAGGGTTGGTGAAACGCTTGACCACCAGCCCGATGATGTTGGTCGAGTTTTGAACCAGGCTGCGGGCGATCACATTCGGACGGTATCCCAACTGCTTGACCGCCGCCATGACCTTTTCCCGCGTATCTTCGGAAACGCTGCTTCCCGGCGTAAACACGCGGGATACCGCTGCCTGCGAAACGCCTGCCAGTTTCGCAACATCAATTTGCGAAAAGTCGCTTGCTTTGGAAAGGGAGGTTTTTCGTTTCTTGGTGGGCATGGTTATCCTTTGTGAATACGTATACATTTTACAGACAAAGAGGGGCGTTGTCAAGAGACAAAAAATTCGCACTTGACATGAGATTATTCTCGTGATATTGTATACGTATTCAAGAAAACCCTAGCAAGTCAAGTTTTTTGTGCATCGGTTTGCATACGTATACAAAATGCTTTTGATTTCCATGACTTGGATTGGTGAAAGGAGAAAAGTTCGGCTAAAAACGATTATCACTTTCCCATAAAAAAAACGCCTTTCCGAAACTATAATAACCAAGGAGTTGCTGAAATGAAAAAGAATGTTCTGTTTGTCCTGCTCAGTTTGCTGATGGTCGTGTCCCTGATTGGCTGTCAACCCCAGGCTCCCGCCGCCACCGAAGCCCCCGTCGAAGAACCAGCTGCCACTGAAGCCCCTGCCGCCACTGAGGCTCCCGCTCCCACCGAAGCTCCCGAAGTCGGCGTGGAAGGCTGTCGCGTTCCTTCTCCCGAAGCCGCGACGGAAATTAACATGATTGGCTGGTCTTTCCCCATCACCGATTTCTATGCCGCCGAACTTGGGAAGTGCAGTGAAGTCGAGAACCTGACCGTCAACGCCAACCTGCTCGCGTCTGCTGATGCGCAGGAACAGGTACGCTTGGCGCTCTCTGCCGGCGGTGATTCGCCTTACGATATTGTGCATGGCTCCAACTCCCAGGTCGGCGAATGGGCTGGCGCTGGCTGGATGATGCCGCTCAATGATTATGTCGAAAAATACTGGGATGAGTATAACCTCGGCGACATCCCCGAAAAGGCTTGGGAAGGCGTCACCATCGACGGACAAATCTATGGTGTGCCGATTGTCGCCAACACCCTGCACCTGATTTACCGCCAGGACATCCTTGAGGAGAAGGGCATTGCCGTTCCCGAAACCTACGACGATGTGATTGCCATGTGCAACACCATCGGACTCGACAACCCTGATTACGATATGCCCTTCACCGTCAACCTGTCCGCAGGTTGGGCTTGGGAAATCGAATTCTTCCAGATGCTCCGCGCTTACGGCGGCGACTTCTTGGATGAAAGTAACATGCCTGCCTTCAACGGGGAAGAGGGCGTAATGGCTGTCGAAAAACTGGTGGAAGTTGCGAACGCCTGCATGGGTCCCGATGGCTATTCGTTTGCGCTCAACGACCAGGAAGTTGCTGTTCAACTGGGAACCCTGCCCGCCACCAACATGTGGGCAAGCCGCGCCGCGAACATGACCGACCCCGCCCGCACCGAGTTGGGCGATGTGATTGCCTACGCTCCCGCTCCCCGCGCCACGGCTGATGGTCCCCGCGCTGGTTCGGCTTGGAATGACTTCTACATGATTCCCGCCAAGACCACCAATGACCCCGAACTGGTCTTCCGCATTATCATGGAAGCCGCTGATGAAGAAAGCCAGAAGGAAGCTGCCAAGGTTGGTATGGCTGCCCGCGCCTCTGCCGCTGCCTTTGGCGGACCCTACCAGCCCGCCGCTGTTCAGACCATCGAGGAAGGCATTGGTATCTACGACAAGAAGCAGGCGATTGGTATCGTGCGCGCCAAGTTGGGCGAGTTCCTGCCCCTCGTCGGCACGGGTGAGATGACCGCCCAGGAAGCCCTCGACGCCGCTGCCGCCGCCTACACCGAAGAAGCAAAGGCGCAAGGTTTCATCAAGTAATTTGTTGTGAAGTTTGAGAGGCGCAAAGCCATGCTTTGCGCCTCTTATCCAGTTTCGGTATTCCATCCCCAACCCTGCCCCCGCGCGGAAATCATTTTAACCTCCCGTGTCAAGTCGAAAAACCGCTTTCCAGATTTTGGCAAAAAGGACGAAGAAATATGAAGCGAAGCACCTTTCTTCAATTCGCCACCCCCAGTATCGTTATCATGACCCTGCTGATGGTGATTCCCCTCGGCATGGCAATCTGGCTGGGGATGAATTTTATAACCTATAACAATATCAATGCTCCGCAATTTGTCGGGATGAAAAACTATGCCGATGTGTTGGGAGACCCCCGTTTTTGGCAATCGTTTCGCTTTACGGGATTGTACATGGCGATTGTGATTCCGGTTCAGCTCTTCGTCGGTTTTACCATCGCTCTGACTCTCGACCAGGTCTCCAAGTTCGTCAGGGGTATTTATCTTTCCCTCTTCCTGTTGCCCTTTATTATCGTGCCGGTTGTCGGCACGTTGATGTTCAAGCAATTATTCGAGCCTTCGGGGTTGTTTACCTGGCTGTACCAGACCATTTTGGATACGAAGTTTCGCTACAACGAGACCTCGGTCAAAACCCTGATTATTCTGTACGGCATTTGGGCGTCGACGCCCTTTGCCCTGGTGACCTACTTTGCGGGACTCCAAACCCTGCCTGTCGAACAACTGGAAGCGGCTTCCATGGACGGCGCCTCACCTTTACAGAAAATCCGCTACATTGTCCTGCCGCACGTCAGGTCGCTGACCATTTTTATTTTGATGATTTCTCTGATGGACGCCTACCGCATCTTCGATAGTGTCTTCGTCCTTTCGGAGATGAATCCCATCTACAAGGCGGATACGATGATGACCTATGTCTTCCAGACCGCGGTCACTGTGCAGCGTTTGGATAAAGCCAATGCAATGGCTGTGCTGACCGTCATCGGCATCATGGTCATCCTGATTCCAAACCTGATACAGACCTACCACCAGCAAATCGAGGAGCGTTAGCCATGGAGAAAATCAAAAGCCCCATCGGTCGATTCTTTATCCATTTGATCCTGATTCTGTTCTCCATTTATAGCCTTGTGCCGTTTTACTGGACGTTCATTCAGTCTTTCAAAAACCTCAAGGATGCCAACTCGCGCACCCCCAAGTTTTTCTTTACGCCCACCTGGGAAAATTATCAGGACCTGTGGCTGCGATCCGTTCCCGACAACGGGGCGCAGATTGCCTTCTTCGTCTTGCTGGCTGTGGTCATTCTCGTCTGCATGTTGCTGTTTGCCGAGTACATCCCGATCCCCACCGGCGTGATTTATCTTTTTGTGACCCTGGGATTTATCGCCCTGCTTGCCGGGATTCCGCGTTTCGTCGAGACCGCCAAGTTTTACGATTATTTCATCAATACTTTGATTGTCACCGTGGGGACGGTGGTGGTTTCGATTTCGATTGGCAGTCTGGCGGCGTATTCGCTGGCGCGTTATTCGGGAATTTTGGGTGTGGTTGTCCTCGTTGCCGCCCTCGGATTCCGCGCCCTGCCGCGTCTGGCTTTCGTCCTGCCGTATTACTGGATTGGCTCCGCCACAAACCTGCTCGACACCCATTTGCTGATTATCCTGACTCTGGTGGCGGTCAATCAGCCGTTTACCATCTGGATGCTGCGCAGCTTCTTCATGGAGATTCCAAAAGACCTGGAGGAATCCGCCATGATCGACGGCGCGAACCGCCTGACCGCGTTCTTCAGGGTCATCATCCCCATCATGTGGCCCGGTATTATCTCCACCGCGTTGTTTTCCCTGTTGCTGGCATACAACGAATTTCTGCTTGTGCGGATTTTGGCGCAGACCAATTGGACGTTGCCCGTTGCCATCTCCCGCTTTACGGGCGGCGAAGACCCGCGTCATCTGACACTTGCCGCCGCCTCGGCGGTTTCTGCCACGGTACCGATTATTCTGGTGATTTTATTCTTCCAAAAGAATCTGGTGAAAGGACTGGCTGCGGGCGCAGTCAAAGGATAACATGTCGAGCGAGGAAAACAAACAACTGGTCGCGGATATGTACGCCGCGATGAACAAGAATGTGCTCGGCTTGATGGAAAAATACTGGATGAAAGACATGGTTTGGGAAGGTCCCGCAGGGATTGGAACCAAGCGCGGACTGGACGAATTCGAGAACGATTACCGTCAGGCGTTCATCCGCGCCTTCCCCGACAAACATGCCACCGACCTCGTCCGCATTTCGGAAGGAGATTGGGTCGCCGCTTCGGGCATTCAGGAGACTACATTTGCCGAAGAGTGGCTGGGCATTCCGTCCTCGAAGAAACCCATCGTCATGCGTTACATGGACTTCTGGCATATCGTTGAAGACCCGGAGACTGGCGAACGCAAATTGAAAGAGAACCTGGTTCTGATCGATATTTTAGGCGTGCTGGAACAGGCTGGCTACGACGTGAAAAAGGTCTTGAAATTTGTCGGGTCGAAACCGCCTGAATTTTTCGACGAACAGGATGGAGAGTAGAAACCGCACAGGGTAAAAGATGAAAATGGGCAAATTTCAATCCGTCAAAGCAGTTGTCCAAAATTATTTCGACGCGCTGGAAAAATCCACCCCAGAAACGGTTGTGGATGTCTTGCGGGCGCATACCAGCGAAGACTATCTCTGGCGCGGCGTATTCCCTTTCCGCGAACAGCGCGGCGCACAGGCTGTCGCCGATGTCTTTTGGTCGCCGCTCAAACAGTCTTTGAATCGAATGCAGCGCCGCCAGGATATTTTCATCGCGGGCGTCAACGAACTCGAAGGTGGGACGTGGGTGATGAGCATGGGCAACTTCATGAGTCTGTTCGACGCGGACTGGCTCGGCATTCCCCGCACGCGGAAGATTGTTAACCTGCGCTATGCCGAATTCAACTGCGTGGAAAACGGCAAAATTACGAAAACGGGATTATTCGTCGACATCATTGGCTTGATGGTTCAGGCGGGCGTTTATCCGCTGCCGCCATCCACAGGCGTTTATTTCAACTACCCAGGACCGCGCGCGCATGACGGCTTGTTGTATGAGGACGCCCCCGAAGAGGAAGGTGTTGCAACGCTTGCGCTGGTCAACCGCATGGTGGATGATCTGACTGCCTTGAATGAAAGCGGCGCGATGGGATGCCCGCCCGAAGTCTTGGAGCGCACCTGGTCGCCCGACATGCTTTGGTATGGACCTGCGGGCGTCGGCGCCACCTACACCATTCCGCGCTATCAGGAACAGCACCAACTTCCCTTTCGCGGCAGTTTGGGCGATAAAAAATTCAAAGGTCACGTCTGTCGTTTTGCCGAAGGAAACTTCGCCTGCTTCTTCGGCTGGCCCAACCTGAGCAACACTCCGCTAGGCGGCTGGCTGGGATTACCCGGCGGCAAGGTCAATGCCGAAATGCAGGTGGTGGATGTGTACCGCCGCGAAGGCGACAAACTGGCGGAGAATTGGGTATTCATCGACCTGCCCTACTGGTTGAAACAACAAGGCTTGGATGTCCTTGACCGCACCCAAAAGATTCTCAATCCCTGATTCCAAATTCTACTTTTGCGGATTCAATAATGCGCGGCGACTCTGGTCTTTTGGATATTCAATCGGTTCAGGATTTTCGGGCGGCGCGTTTGCAGGCGTCGGTAGAGATGATGAGAGCGGCGCTTGCCGGAAAATCCGCCGATTTGTTGTCTTATGAAGACGTGCGCGAAAAACTTCGAGCAAAGGAAACCAATCAACGCAGGTTGAAGAATATCCCGCTGGGCGCAATCGTCGGCAGCGTGGGGCGCTACTCCGACTTTACCCGCAGTTTTTTTCCGCGTCAGGAAAAGGATGAAGACCGCTGGGCAAGGGTGCGGGTACAGGTCGAAGGGAGCGAGGGTTTGCCCCCCATCGAGGCGTATCAATTGGGTGACGTTTACTTTATCATCGACGGCAATCACCGCGTCAGCGTCGCCCGCAGTTTGGGCGCAGCGCATATCGAAGGGTATGTCACCCAGGTTCAAACCAGCGTTTCGCTCTCGGCGGATGTCGATGCCCATGAATTAATCATTGCCGAGCGATATTCCGCCTTTCTCGAATTAACAGGCTTGAAACAGTCATTCCCCGATATTGACTTGAAAATGAGCGAAGCGGGGAATTATCGCATATTGGATGAGCGCATTTGGGCGCACCAGCAATGGATGGGCGGAGATGTTTCTTATCAGGATGCCGCTGTCAGTTGGTACAAAAAAGTCTATAAGCGGGTTGTTCAAATCATCCGCCAGCGGGGCTTGTTGCGCGATTTCCCCAACCGCACCGAAGCTGATTTGTACGCCTGGATAATGCAGTACCGGCAGGAGCTGGCAGAGGAAATGGGCTGGGCGCTCGACCATGAAATGGCGGCTGTGGACCTGGCTAACACCTTTAGCAAAAAGCCCGCCAGGGTGTTCAAACGTCTCTTTCAAAGAATGTATGACATGCTGACCTTCGATGCGTTTGAAGCGGGACCGATGACCGGCGAATGGCGCAGGATGTTGATGGAAACCCGCGCAGGCGACCGCATGTTCAAGCGCGTGCTGATCGCAGTCAACGGGCGTGACGATGGCTGGGATATTCTCGACCATGCCGCGCAAATTGCCCAACGGGAAAAAGGTCGCGTGTTTGGTCTGCATGTTTGCAAGAGCGATGCCGCAAAAGAATCCGCCGCGGTCAGGATGATCCAAACTTCTTTTGAAGAGCGTTGTAAACAGATGGATGGCTGCGCGGGGCTGAGAATCGAAACCGGCAATATTTCCCGCGCCATTTGTGACAGCGCGCGTTGGATGGATTTGGTGGTGTTGAACCTGGCGCACCCGCCCGGAGCCAAGCCGCTGGATAGGTTGAGTTCGGGGTTCAGTCAACTGCTCAGGCGTTGTCCATGCCCGGTGCTGGCAATTCCGCAAGGGGCGGGGAAAATCTCGCGCGCCCTGCTCGCGTATGATGACAGTCCCGCGAGCCGCGAGGCCTTATTCATCGCAGCGTATCTTGTCCAGCAATGGGGACTGCCATTGACAGTGGTAACAGTGAATGAAAAAGAGCGCAACGAGAACGCGCCTGCCTCGGCGCGAAAATATTTGGAAGAGAAAAACATTCCAGCGGATTACGTCGAAAAGCAAGGTGATGCCGCCGGTGAAATTTTACATACGGCAGAAGCCAGCGCGAGCGACCTCATCATCATGGGGAATTACGGCGCCGCCCCTTTTTTATCCATTGCGCTCGGCAGCACAGTGGATGATGTGTTGCGCGCCTTCGGCGGTTCGGTGCTGGTCTGCCGTTGAATTTATAAAGGAGACACATGGACAACAAACTCAACCAAAAGAACAAGGAACTCGTCTGGGATTTCTGGCAGAAGATGAATTACGCGGGTTTCGACGGAATCGAAAAACTGGTCAAAGCCAGAATGCACAAAGACATTGCGTGGTTTGGCTCCCAACCCATCAACGGACTCAAGGGTGCGGGCGCGGTCATCGAAGGCTACTGGAAGCCGCTCTATCGCGCCTTCCCCGACCTCAAACGCAAGTGCGATGTCTTCCTCGGCAGCGAGTGTTGCGGCGAATATTGGGTTTCGGCATGCGGGTACTTTACAGGGACATTCTCGCAGGATTGGCTGGGCATTCCCGCCACTGGCGAGAAGACCAACATCCACTTCGGGCAGCATTACCGAATCGAAGACGGCATGATTGTGGAGAACTACCTGATTCTCGACATCATCGCGGTCATGCGCCAGGCGGGATTTCAAGTATTGCCCCCGGCGCGTGGCGCGGAAGGCGGAAAGTTTCTTCCCCCCGCCACCGCTGACGGCGTGTTGCTCACCGAACAGGATGAACTTGAAACCCGCAAGACCCGCCAACTGGTCGCCGCCATGATTGACGGCATGTTCCGCTTCGATGGCAAGAATCTTCGCTCGATGGAAATGGAACATTATTGGCATCCGCAAATGCATTGGTACGGACCTGCGGGCATTGGCTCCTGTTACTCGTTGGAAGAATTCCAGGACTTCCATCAACGCCCGTGGCTGCAAGCCTTCCCTGACAGGGGGATGAACTCGCCCGTTGCCACCTCGCGTTCCATCGGCATCGACAATGGCGAGATTCTCGCGGAAGGCAAATATGCCGCGCTGGGAATTTGGGATACCGCCTTCTCGGTCAGCCGCGGCGCGTTTCGCGGCGTCCCCCCTTCGGGCAAGGTGACGACCATCCGCGATTTCGATTGGTACCGCCGCGACGGCGAATCCATCGCCCAGAACTGGGTGCCGATTGACCTGATCGACGTTTTCATGCAGTTGGGCGTCAACCTCTTCGACCGCATGAACGAACAAATCGAACAAAGGAAACAAGGCAAATGACAACAAAAACGCCAACCCCCTACGATGATGTAATCGAAAGGCTTTCCCCCGGTCCGCAAAGCATGAGCGGCTTCGACGCGGATTACGCCGATATTGTGGACTACATCATCCGCTGTACGTACAAGATTTGGGAAGAAAGAAGTATGGGTTTGATTGACACCCATTACGCGGAAGATTCGGTCATCCACACCCCCAGCGGGGACGTGGTCGGCTCGAAGCAGGTGACGGCAAACAGCATCCAGACCTTGTCCCTGTTTCCAGACCGCAGACCCTTCCCTGAAGAAGTGATTTGGTCAGGGAACGACAAGGACGGCTTTTACACCTCCCATCGGCTTTTCAGTACCGCCCATCATCTTGGGTTTGGTTTGTACGGCGAGCCAGGCGGTAAGCGATTGAAATATCGCGTGATTGCCGATTGTGTGGTGAAGGAAAACCTCATCCTCGAAGAATGGCTGGTGCGCGATGAACTCGGAATCCTGCGTCAGATTGGTCTTGATGAGAAAGCCTTCGTCGCCAAACTGGTTGGGATGAATCCTGAAAAGTACGCCACTTCCCAGTCGGATATTCCCACCTATGAGATGCCGTCCGAACTTCCTGCCAGTCAAAAGAAAGGTTTCGACATCGAGGATTTCATCAAACGCGCCTGGCATAACGCTTGGAATCGACGGCTATTTGAACAGTTCGTCAGCGCTTATAGCGCAACCGTTCATTGCCACTCTGCGTCGGGACGGGAATTGTTCGGGCATGATGAAGTCATTCAGTTTGCAATGGATTGGCTGTCCTGCTTCCCCGATGGGCAGATGCGCTTCGACCACTTCTGCGCCGTTGGCGATGAGACAAAAGGGTATCGCGCCGCCCTGCGCTGGACATTTACAGGAACCCATACCGGCTACGGAATCTACGGCGAGCCGAGCGGCAA
>CAILWD010000487.1 GCA_903837815.1 uncultured Chloroflexota bacterium
AGTTTTGAATGTCTTGGGGGGGCTGACTATGAATGGCGGCAATGTGTTTAATAACAATGCTGGCGTCGGCTTGTACATCGACGCGGGCGGCAATATCGATGCCGAAAATATCACCGCCAATCAAAACGGATTGACCAATGGGAGCGGTGGCGGCGCGGAACTATACACCCCGGCCGGTTTTTCTCTTGATGGATTAAATGTATTTAACGGCAATCGCAATACAGGACTGGTTGTCGCAGCGGGCGCCGATATTAATGCCTTAAACATAACCGCCAGTTCGAACGGCGACAATGGCGCAGAGTTTTACACCCCGGGAGGGTTTAGCCTCTCCGGTACAAATGTGTTCAACCACAACGTACTCGACGGGCTTTTGGTGTATTCCAATGGTTTCGTTTCCATAAAAAACACCACTGCCGCGCATAATGGCGGGAAGGGCATTTTCATTGTAGGAAATGGCAGCGCCATCATTGATTGTGGCTTAGCCGTGGACAATATCGATTATGATGTCGAAACTCACCTGTCGGGCGCATTGACTTTGGCAGGGGTGGATTTTGGGGGCGACATGGATAATATTGACATAACCGCAGGTCAATTGACTCTGACCTCAAACGGCTGTTTTCGTTACCCCAACAGTAACGGGGAGGCAGAAGACACGACAAAGCGCTTGCTTGTGCCTACTCCCGATCCAATCAAGATTCAATCTGTAAATATAATTGACCAACAAACGGTTGAACTTGACTGCGATGCATACGGTGGAACACGTTTGAGCACGCCTGGCGGCGGCGTCTACATCCCCTGTCCCATCGACACGTCTGCCCGTTTACGCGTAATGACCGATTCCGGTTTGCCAGGCGCATTATCTGATCTTGAATCCTATGTTTCCGGGTTGAATTTCTCCATCACACTGGACCCTTCCGGTGAGATCAGGAGTCTTGGTTCACAGGTCGTCCAATGGAAAGGTCAAACCCAGGGAGTTGCCAACCCCTTTATAAATGTTTTTTTCTCCCCGCCGTCAGGTTGGAGCCCGGAACACTTGGCCATCCTATATTGGGACGGCGCATCCTGGGTTGAACTTTCTGATGACCAATATTTTGGTAATGGAAAAGTAACGCAGAAAGTGGGCTTTACGGCCGATGGTTACTTTACTGCGATTGTCAACTTTACTGGTATTTTTATTCTTGTGCAAAAGTAATCCGCGATTTTTTAAAAACTTCACTCCCCCACGAAACCTTCGTGGGGGAGTTTTTTGTGGCATGTGAGCGTGGAATCCATACTAATCGCCGCAAAGTGGGCTGAATTTTACCTGCGCCAGGTTTTACGTCCGGGGCGTTTTTCTTTTGCGGAGATTTCCAGAATAAAGAATCCCATTCGTGTGATTTGCTCCAATTCCTCTTTTTCAATGGGACGTCCGGATTCGATTTGTTCTGCCAGCCTGATCAACGTCCCGCGAATACCGCTGGCACGATGTGCCCAATATGAATCCACCGAAATGCGTTCCAGCCGCGCTGTCAGCATTTGAAGCAACTTATCATCCGTTTCGGTATCTTTCATATGCAACCAAAACCTCTCTGGTTTGGATGGAATTTTGGCGTTTGCCATTAACCCGCTTGTACACCTGGGAGATTTGTATTCGAGGCAGTTTTTTGAAATCTGTTGTACACCAAGAATTGCTGGCAGCCATCCGCCCGGGCGGATGGCTGCCAGCTTTTTGAGAAGCCAAAATCCTATTTATTCAGCCTTGCTCTCACTGTTGTAGAAGGTCACCGTGCGATCCGTATTTTGGCCGAGGTGGAAATATCCAACGAACTTCTGCTCGTTTACCCAGGCGACATAGGTGTAATCCCCGGTCGGGACCTTCACCCTCAAGAAACCGCCAACGGGATATTCGTAAATTACCCGAATGCCATCCCTTGTTTCACCCTGCAGTGATACGTAGATGTCGGGCGTTTGCGACTTATTAACCAGCCTTACAGTGGCATAGGGAGTTCCTTCAGGAACATGCCCGTAGGAAAGCGGCTCAGGCTCGGCTGTGGGAGCCATGACCGGGTAGGAAGGAGTGTAGTAGGTCTGTCCGCCCGGAGTTGGGATGTAGAGAACCTGCCCGGCATACAGGTAATTGATATTCCAAACCTGCGGGTTGGCGCCCCACAATTCATAAGTATTCAACCCAAAGCGGCTGGCGATGGCAGAGAAGGTATCGCCATATTGCACGATATATGTCCCGTTGCTGTAGGTTGGTGTGGCGTAATAGGTGGGCGTGTAATCCACGTAGGTGGTGGTGGAGCCGCTGGAGTCTGTGGAAACAATACTGCTGGTCACACTTCCCGTGCTGGCGCCGCTGGGCAGTTTCAGGCTTTGACCTGCCTTCAGCGGGTCGGCAACGCCCGGATTGGCTGCGGTGATCGCAGAGACCGTCGTGCCGCATTTCGAGGCAATCGAACTGAGCGTGTCGCCTGAATCCACAATATAGACGCCGCCGCACGCGCCTCCCGCCTGGGCGGGGACTGGCGCAAGAAGCAGGGCAAACACAAACAAGGCGAGAACCGAAACTTGTGTAATCATTTTACGAGACATCATCCACCTCCTGAATATGGAAAACGCAGAATCTTGAACCTATGATATGCCGAAAAGCAGGAAAATACAACCCTACTCGTTGGTCATCAACTTGACGTAAATCTCCTCCAGCGCCGATTCGCGCATGGACAAATCCACCAGCGTCCAGCGGTTTGCCGAGACGGTTTCGAGCATTTGGGCGATGGCGTCCACATCGTCGGCGCGGAAAATGTAGTGACCGTTGACCATTTCGTAATCCAGCGGCTGGTCGGTGTGGAAGATGACCTGGTACTCGCGTCTCCCCAGCCTTGCGCGGATGGCGTCCATCGTGTCGAAGACCAGCAGGTCGCCGTTCTTGATGATGCCCACGCGGTCGCAGATGGTTTCAACGTGAAAGAGGTTGTGCGCGCTGAGCAGGATGGTCTTGCCTTCGCGTTTGAGGGTTCGCAGGTAGTTGATGATGAAGAACGAAGTCAGCGGGTCGAGCCCCGAATTGGGTTCGTCCAAAATCAGCAACTCGGGGTCGTGGAGCAGCGCGCGGGCGATGGCGGTCTTGCGCTTCATCCCTTTGGAAAATTCGCCCGTCAGTTTGTTCTTTTGCGGCAGGTCGAGAGAATCAAGCAACTGGTCGATTCGCTGTTGCGCCTTCTGGCGCGGCATGTGATAGAGTTCGGAGAAAAACATCAGGTATTGCTGGGCGGTCATCGCCTCGTAGAGCGGACTTTCTTCGGGCAGGTAGCCAATTTGTCCCTTGACCTTCACGCCCTCTTTCTGGATGTCCCGTCCCATCACGCGGATACTGCCCGAGGTTGGCTCCACCAGCCCCGCTGTCATCTTCATCATCGTGCTTTTCCCCGCCCCGTTGTGACCAATGATTCCCACGATTTCACCTTCCCCGATTTTCAAGTTCAGGCTCTTTACAACCGTAGTATCATTGTAGCGTTTGCTGACGTTTGTAAGTTCAATCATGCGGTCAATTTTATCCTAAAAACAGACCTGACAGGTTTTACGCGAGTTAAATTGATTAATCGTGAACCTGCGGAAACCTGTCAGGTCTTTGGAAATATCGGGAAAACTGGAATGAATCAAATTCTTGTCATTGCCTGGCGTGAGATCACCCGCTTGCGAAAACGTTTTGGCGGCGGGGCGAGTCCGGTTGCCGTGTTGTTGCTGATGGGCGCGGTGGGACTTTCGGCGTTTGCCCTGCGGGATACGGTCTCGCTGGGGAGCGGGTTGTACCGCGTGGGCGTTTCGGGCGATGTGCCTGCCATCGAAGACAGCCGCTTCTCGGTCGTCGAAGTTGACGCGGATGAAGGGCAGACTTTGCTCGATTCAAAATCCATCGACGTGTGGATTGACGGCGCAGAGGTCATCTCGCGCCCCGACGATAAATCACAGTACGCGGTGCGGGCGTTGAAGCAGTACATGGAAAAGGCGGAGTTGATTCGGGTGGGCAATTCCTTTGCGGAGGAGGACGCTTTTCCGCTGCGGGTGGGGATCAACTACCTGAATCCGTACCAGCCCCCAGCGGAGAATCAGCAGGGCGGCGAAACCGTCGCGCCAGTGACCAAACCCGAAGAGGTCATCATCCCCTCGCTCACGCCGCCGCCCGCCCCGTTCACCCAGGTTTTGGTCGCGCTGATTTACATCCTGCCGATTACCTTCATCAGCATTTTCTTCACCAGCAGTTTCATGGATGAGAAGGTCAACCGCCGCCTGACGATTCTGCTTTCCGCGCCGATTACGCCGTTTCAAATCATCCTCGGCAAGATGCTGCCCTACGCGGTGTTCTCACTTGCGACTACCGCGCTGATTGCGATTTTGACAAAGGGTGACGTGCTGCTGGCTCTGGCAATTTTTGCGCCGACGACGCTTTTTATTTTTGCCATCTATTTGATGGTTCCGCTTTTTTATCGCACGTTCAAAGACACCACGTTTATTGCGATGCTCGTTACCACGCTGACGACGGCGTACCTTGTTTTCCCCGCGATGTTTACGAATGTGAACGATTTGGCGTACATCTCGCCTCTGGCGCTGGCGGTGAAGATGTACCGCAATGAGCCGTTCGGCTGGCGCGAATATTTGTTCCCGTCTGTGCCGATGTCGGCGATTTTTGGCTTTGCGATGTTTGCTGGCACGCGCCTGTTGAACGAGGAATTTTTGATGGGCTACAAACCCATCACGCGCAAGGCAGCGGACGCGATTTACTTGATGATGGCGCACGCGCACCCGTACCTGTCTGTGCCGCTGTGGAGCCTGCTGGTCATCCCCATCGTGTATTTGACGCAGGTGGTCTTTTTGGCGTTTGCCACCAACCTGCCCGTCGGTTTGATTGTCGGCGCGGTGCTGATTGCTTCGGCGTTCATCGAAGAGGTGGTCAAGTCGGTGGGGATTGTCGTGCTGGCTGAGCGCAAGATTGTGACCCGCTTCCGCGATATCCTTCTGCTTTCGGCGCTTTCGGCGTTGGGATTTTTGGTCGGCGAAAAACTGCTGCTGTTGATTTCGATTACGATGGTCTCGCAGGCTTCGGTTTCGGGCGCATTGTTTGGGTCGGGCTTGCTCCTGCTCATTCCGCTGGTGGCTCATTTTATTTTTACGGCGATTGTCACGTTGTTGGCGACAAAGGCGAAATTTCCCTACGCGCTGGCTTTGACTCTCGGCACAATCGTGCATTTCATCTATAACTGGAAAGTGCTGGGAGGCGGTCTATGAGTCCGTTTTGGGCGGTTGTCAAAAAGGAACTCACCTCGGTCATCCGCGACCGAACCATCGTCATCTCGTTGTTGATTCAACTCTTCATCGCTTCGTTTTCGTCCGCGCTGTTGTTGGGGATGCTCTCGCTCTACGACTCGGATACCATCATGAGATTCAGTGGGTCGGGAATCAAAATCGGCGTGGTCGGCGAAAGCCAGTTATCGGTGTTTGTCCGCCAGCGCGGGCTGACCGTCGTCCCGTTTGATTCGCTCGAAGAAGCCGAAGCGGTCTTCTTCCAAAATGGGGTCAGTGCGATTTTTGTCGTCCCCGAAGGAGTTGCGGACACGGCACAAATCAAGCTGTACCTGCCCGACAACGAAGCGGTCAGTTCCATCATCCGTATGGTGGTGCAGGAGCCGCTCAAACAGTTTGAAAATTACCTGCGCGAACAAAACGGGATCGAAGTCCGTTATGAGGATTTGAAGGGCAAGCCTTCGACTTCATTTGAATTTATCTACTCGGTGCTGCTGCCAATGTTGATGTTTTTCCCCGCCTTCGTCTCTGGCAGTATGTCGGTTGACTCGCTGACGGAGGAGGTCGAGAACAACACGCTGCAAACCCTGCTCTCCGCGCCGCTTTCTCTCAACGCCATGATTTCGGCAAAAATCACGTCATCGGTCATCATTGCCATTTTGCAGTGCATGGCGTGGCTGTCGCTGCTGCGCTTGAACGGAATCGCTTTCGAGAACACAGGCTGGATTTTGCTGCTGGCTTTGATTGTGGCGGGAATCACCTCGACGGCGGCGGTGCTGGGCGCGGTGCTGCTCAAAGACCGCGAACGCTCGCAGTTCATCTACTCCCTGTCCCTGCTGGCGGCGACTGCCATCAGCACCTTGCTGAATGCTTCGCCCATCACCACCATGTCACGGCTGGCGGTTGGCGACGCCTACACGGGTGGCTGGAATGTGGCGATCTTTGCCGTGGTTCTGGCGGCGTTGTATTTTCTGCTGTGGAAGGTGTCACGCAGGCTGGCGGCGTAACTAAAAAAAACAGCCCTGTGATTTCTCACAAGGCTGTTTTTATATTACTTGTACAATCGTGCCGGGGTGGGGAACTTTTGCGGGTTTGCCAGCCGAGTCGCCTGCTCGAAGATGCGCTTCTCGCGGCGTTCAGTATCTATCTTGCGCTGGACATGCGGGGAGAAGAATCCTGCATAGCGTTTTTGAAGTTCGGGCCTCTGCCAATCGTTGCCGGTGATTTTTCCGCGGCATGTGGGCTGTCCACACCCGCACTCGAATTCATCGTAAGGCATGGTGTCGCTCATGGCATAGTCGAAGCAAACTTCCTCATCGATTTTGATGTCTCGCATTGCAACGAGTCCGATCTGTCCCGAAAGGCCCGCATTCGGATTACAGGAATGATTGACATAATCTCCCTCGCCAATCGGACGCGGCACCAGAAATAAACGATCTTCAACCTGGATGCATAAACTACGATCACGTTCGGGGAGGTGGATAAAGGCGTCCCATTCATAGACGACGCCCCCGAAAACGGCAACGAGCTCACCCTTGCGGATTGGCTCCAACGAAAAAATTCCGTTTCCACTGCCATCGGCCCTCGGGCGGGCTTCCAACTTAGAAGACAGATACGAACTGGGTTGCTTGGACATTCATAAAACTTCCTTTTCTATAGGTTAAAGATAACAGCGCCTCCCCCGGTGGTCGAGCCGGGAAAAACGCCATTGGTAAGGTCAATAATACTTTAAATGTCCAGCATGTAAAGGTTTTAAGGCATATTAATTGCTTTTCATTTTCTGATGATTTTTTACTGAAAATCCCCCTGTGCGTTATAAAAAAATGCTGACGATTGGTTTTGATGCAAAATTATCAGGTCTTATTTTGACCCCGAAACATCTGCCCTTGAGGTTGATTCTTCGTTTTGAATATTTTATTCGCCATCGAGTTTTCACTCTGTCCACTGTGCGCCCCAATCGGGTTCGGGGTGGTTGGTGAGTTGCACTTCGTTTGTCCCATCGGCGCGCATGATGTAGAGGTCTGCCTGATCATCGTTGCGCAGCGAGTTGAAGACGATATATCTGCCATCGGGAGAATAAGAGGCTCCCGCGTTGTTGCCGCTATTTGTCAGTTGGGCGTATGCGCCATCGGCAACTTCGAGTTTGAAGATGTTCTTGTCGCCGACAGGACCGGCGTAAATCAAAAGACTTTTCCCATCCGGCGACCAGTCCAAACTTCCGCCGATGCCCTGCAATCCCCGCGAAATGCGGATGTGTTCCTTCCCCTCGGTGTTCATGGTGAAGATTTCATACTCCTGCGGCACATCGAGAGACATGGCGTAGGCGATTCTTTCCCCATCGGGCGACCAGGCTGTAGCGACGATTTCCCCCGACCCGGCATAAACCAGATGCGGATTCAACCCATCGGAGTTGACCATCCAAATCGAGGCGGGTCCATCTCCGGCGCGGTTGACGAAGACGATTTTTCGTCCGTCAGGCGAATAGTCCGGCGAAACCACATTCCCGATGTTCTCGGTGATTTGAAAGAGTTGTTTCTCGCCAAAGAGCAAAAGGTATAAATCGAAAGGCCCGTTGCGGTTGGAGGCGAACATTAACGCCGCGCCGTCGGGTGTGAAGACGGGATAATAATTGCTTGCCTCCATGTCGGAGAGTTGAATCAATCCGCTGCCGTCGCGGTTGACCATGCAAATCTGGTTGTAATCTCCGCGCGTGCAGGTGAAGGCGATGCGCCCGCCGCGTGGGTCGGTGGGTTTGGGAAGCGGAGTGAAAGTCGGCGGCGGAGTATAGTCTGCTGCAAAGGGCGTGAACTGAATCGGGGTGGGGAGATTCTCCTGTGGCGCGGGGCGCACAAACCAAAACAAGGCGGCAAATCCAGCCAGCATTACGAAAATAAAGACCGACATGATTCCAAGACGACTGCTCTTTTTGGATTGCACTTTGTCCATTTCGACCAGACGCTCTTCCAGCGGCGGCACGTTTTGGTCGATGATGGTGGATTTGGGTGGAGGTAAAAATTCCCAGTCTTCGAGAAGAATGGAAGAAACAGGGGCAGTTGACGGCTGGAGCGTCTTTGGAATTTCATCCACCGAAGTATGTGCGGCAAGCGCCAGCGACGAGATCAGTTCGGTGGTTGTCTTTAATCGTTCGGCTGGATTCTTTCGCAGTGCCCAGAGAATCATGCGCGAGAAGTGGTCGGGGATTTCGGGGTTGAGCGAGATTGGCGCAGGCGGTGTGATTTCGAGATGCGCCCGTCTGATGGCTTCGGCTGTTTTCGGCGCGGACTTTCCATTGACCCATGCGCCCGCGGCGAGTTGGTAAATGACGACTGCAAGGGAATAGATGTCGGCTGCGGTTGTGAGATGTTCTCCGCTGAAACTTTCGGGAGAGGGATAAAGACGTGGATAATTTCCCCACTTGCCTTCGGCGATCTCGCTTCCAACCTGTCGCGCCGCGCCGATGCCGCCCAGAAGGATTTCGCCGTCTTTGTTGATGCGAATTAATTCCGGCGCTAGGTTGAGATGCAGATGGTTTTGTTTGTGCAGGGCTTCGAGCGCCGCGCAAAGCGATTTGGCATAAACGAGAATCTCTTCCGCTTTCAGCGGCGCTTTTTCGAGTACTGAAACGAGCGAGGGGCCGTCCACCCATTCTTCCAGCAGGAAGGCAAGGGTGGGAGTCTGGCGCAGACCGAGGCAGGGAGTGAGGTTGGGCGCAGAAGTGGAAATGCCGCGCAGTTTTACGGATTCCGCATCGAGATGTTTTAGCGTCTCTGCGTTTTCGGCAATCGATTTCGGCAGCAGGGTCAGCGCCAGCGGTTTGTTATTGCGCGTGTCGGTGGCGCGGTACAGTTCCCCCAGCGGCGTGGACGCGACAAACTCTTCCACATGGTATTGATTTAGAAGGGTTTGACCGGTCAGCGATGGCGACATGCAGGGTGATGAAAATTACAAAGCCCAGGCGAGCATCAAGCCGAAGATGGCAACGATCAGCCCGAGGTGCAGGAAGAGGTTGCTGGTTGCGAGTAAACTGCCGGGGACGATGAATTGAATCAGCAGGTTGACCAAAATCAGGATGAGTCCGATGATGGGGAGCAGCCCCTTGCGGTGTGCCAGGAATTCGGATGCGCGATCCAAAAATTTAGACATTATTCCTCCTCCGAAAGTTCGTCTTCTTCAAAGCCATCCGGCGCTTCGTGAACTTCGAGGGGCTGCGCGTGCCAGGCGGCAAACTGTGCCAGCAGTCTGCCGGGGATGCGTCCCTGCATAACCACGCCGCCGCGCTCGTGTTCCACCCGTTCCACCTGACCGAGTTCGTGGAAGAGGGAAATCAACGCGCCCTGTTTGTAGGGCAGGCGCACATGGATTGGCGAGTACGACTCGAATAATTCCTCCCGTACCAGATGTAGAAGCTCCTCCATGCCTGTACCTTCGATGGCGGAGATGATAACGGACTTGGGATAATCCTTCAAAATTTCACGTGCCTGTTCGGGGTTTTGCAGCAGGTCGGATTTGTTTAATGCGGTGACCATCGGGATGTGACTCGCGTCAATTTCGCCCAGCGTTTCCTGCACTGCCTCAAATTGGTCGAGCGCGTTGGGGTGGGAAATATCCACCACATGCAGGAGCAAATCTGCCTCGGCAATTTCCTCCAGTGTGGCATGGAAGGCGGCAATCAACGTGGTGGGCAGTTTTTGAATGAAGCCAACTGTGTCGGTGACAAGCGCCAGATCGTCGCCGGGGAGTTGCACGCGGCGGGTGGTTGGGTCGAGGGTGGCAAATAACTGGTCGGCGGCGTAGACTTCGGACTTGGAAATCTGGTTCAGCAGGGTGGATTTTCCAGCATTCGTGTATCCAACAATAGCGACGGTTGGGATGCGCGAGCGTTTGCGTTGGGCGCGGTATCTCATGCGGTGGGCTTCCACTTTTTCGAGTTCGCGCTTGATGTGGGTGATGCGCTTGCGGATGACGCGCTTGTCCACTTCGAGTTGGGTTTCGCCGGGGCCGCGCAAACCGACGCCGCCAGCCGAGCCGGTACGTCCGCCGCCGCCGCCCGCCTGCCGTTCGAGGTGGGTCCAGGCACCGGTCAGGCGTGGCAGGTTGTATTCATATTGCGCCAGTTCCACCTGCAACATACCTTCGCTGGTGTGCGCGTGCTGGGCAAAAATATCGAGGATGAGGGCAGTGCGGTCAATGAGGCGGACAGTCTTTCCGAGCGCTTTTTGCAACTCGCGCTGGTGACGCGGCGAAAGTTCATCGTCGAAGAT
>CAILWD010000488.1 GCA_903837815.1 uncultured Chloroflexota bacterium
GACGGCCACAAAGCCTTCGACCTCTACGCCACCTACGGTTTGCCCTTCGAAATCTCCCGCGACATCGCCCGTGAGCAGGGACTTGATGTGGACGAGGCTGGCTTCAACGCCGCGAAGGAGGAACACAGCGTCGCTTCTGGCGGCGGCAAGGCGATGGGCAAACTCGGCGGCGAAGACTCGGAGTTCTTTGCGGGCATTTTGAAAGACTTGCAGGCAAAGGGTAAATTAGGAAAAGACGGCGTTGTATATGACCCGTACACAAGTACACAAGTGGAAGGTGAAATCCTTGCTTTGGTTGTGAATGGCGAAGCAGTCTCCTCTGCCTCTCTCGACGACCAGGTGGAAGTGATTCTGCCGAAGACTGGTTTCTACATCGAAGCGGGCGGTCAGATGGGAGACGAAGGCTATATTCGTTCATCCGCGCTGAGCGGAGCCGAAGCGTGGGAAATTGAAATCACCTCCGTCCGCCGCGCCGCCGCTGGAACCATCACCCACATCGGGCAGGTGATCTCTGGTCAGCCCAAGGTTGGTGACAAAGCCGTCGCCGAAGTGGACATGGTCCGCCGCCACAACATCATGCGCAATCACACCGCCACGCACCTGCTTCACAAAGCCCTGCACGAAGTCCTCGGCGACCATGCGCGGCAGGCGGGTTCTCTCGTCGCGCCGACCCATCTGCGCTTCGACTTCACCCAACCCGACGCGATGACTCCCGAACAAATCGAGCGCGTCGAGAAGATGGTCAACGAAGCGATTGCCGAAGACATGCCCGTCCATAAGGAAGTCAAGTCTTTGGATGAAGCCCGCAAGGAAGGCGCGATGGCGCTCTTCGGCGAGAAGTATGGCGAGGTCGTGCGTACGATCTCTATCCTCGAAGACGAAGACGACAAATATTCCTATGAACTCTGCGGTGGCACACACCTCGACCGTACCTCCGACATCGGCGCCTTCCTCATCGTCAGTGAAGGCTCGGCGGCGGCTGGCATCCGTCGCATCGAAGCGGTCACAGGTCGCGGCGCGTACGAACTGATTCAGAAACGCTTCAAGACCCTCAAGCAGACCGCAGGCGCGTTGAAATCCTCGGTGGATGAAGTCCCTGCCAAGGTGGAAGCCTTGCAGGACGAGGTCTCCGACCTCAAAAAACAACTTGCCGACCTGCGCACACAATCGGCGCTTTCCGCTTTTAATGCCATGTTGTCCAGCGTTCAAACCGTCAAGGATGTCAATGTGCTTGGCGTGGAAATCCCGAATGCCGATGTGGAAACCCTGCGCTCGCTCGCCGACAAATTCCGCGAGAAGCATCCCAAGAACGGCGCGGCAGTTCTGGTCACTGGCTCCACCGTCATCGCGGTGCTGACCGAAGACGTGGTCAAGCGCGGAGTCAAAGCTGGCGACTTGATCGTCGGCATTGGCGGCAAGGGCGGTGGACGTCCCAACCTGGCGCAAGGCAGTCTTGCGGGCGATGTCAAAGAGGCGCTTGGTAAACTGCCAAAAGTTATTGAAGAGAAAGTGAAATAAACCGATTGCGGGAGTGGCGAAACCACTCCCGCTTGATTTAATGGGAAAAGTCATTACAATGAATTCATACTTTGTCGATCTGGAGGTTGGAATGAACCAGGTGTCTACTGTGTACAAAATTGGGGCATGGGTGCTTGTCATTTCCCTTTTGGGAATTGGGGGGAATTTGTACTTTACAGTAAACCCGATCGAAGGGGTGGGCGTATCGAGGGCGTTGCTATCGCTCATGATGATCGCAATCGGTGTGGTGACTTTTTATGGGTTCATCGGGATCGGTCTTAGAGACAGGTCCCATACCCTGTCCAAGAATGACATCAGGCTGGCAATTGTCATCACCCTCATTACCATGTATTTGGTTCTTGTGGGAACCGTGAGCTTTTTCAGCAGGGGCGGCGACCTGCCCGTGATCACGGAAACGATGATTAATCATTTTACAACGATCATTGGGGTATTGATCGCGTTCTATTTCAGCACCGCCGCGTACGAAGCAGTCAACAAACCGTCAAAAGGAGAAGCCGACAAAGAGAATGGGGAGGAACCGAAGAACAAATAGTCCGTCCTGGTTTTCCCCTGCAAGTCGAATGAAGCCATTCAACCGAATGGCTTTTTCTTTTCTCCTTTCAAACCTGTTGGGGAACATTCTTTATCAATCGCGCGTCATTCAAGCAACAAACCAAATCAACGGGACGCCGCCCGTTGAACCACCCAAAATAAATAGGAGAAGAAGAAATGAAAACCTTACGCAAAGCCTTTGGCTTGAGTGTCCTGTTCGTGCTGCTATTTTTGACAGCTTGTGGGGGAGTAGCGCCTGCTGCACCGTCCGCCACTGAAGCGCCTGCCAGTCAGGATTATGAATACGAGTATGAAGCGCCAGCCGCTACGGAAGCTCCCGCCGCCGCGGAAGAATATTTTGCGCCCGCCGCGACCCAATCATTGAATTCGGCAAGCCAACCTCAAGCTGGTGCGCCAGCCCCCAAGAGCAATAACGAACCCTACGATATGTTCTTCGAGGATTATGGCGTCAACCCGTCCATCGACACCGAAGACGACAACCTCTCCACCTTCGCCTTGGATGTGGACACGGGTTCGTACACCGTCATGCGGAATTATCTCAACGATGGAAATCCGCCGCCCGCTGATTCCGTCCGCGTCGAGGAATACGTCAACTACTTCGAGCAGGGCTACCCGACCCCGTCCGAACGCCAAACCTTCGGCGTCTACGTGGATGGCGGTCCCTCGCCTTTCACCCAGACCGAACGCTACGACATGCTGCGTGTCGGCATTCAGGGCTACGAAGTCGACGACGAGGAA
>CAILWD010000489.1 GCA_903837815.1 uncultured Chloroflexota bacterium
CGAGCACATCGCGCAGGGCGTCGCCGAGCAGGTTGAAGCCCATTACATACAACACCAGAGCAACCCCGGGAAAGACAATGATAAACCAGTAGGTGTCGAGGCTGGTAATCCAATTGCGTGCAAACGCCAGCACTTGTCCCCAGTCGGCATAACCCACATCCACGCCGATGCCCAGGAAGGAAAGAGCGGCGAAGGAAAGCACCACGTCACCGATGGCAAGGGATGCCAGCACCAGGGTCGGAAAGACCGCGTTGGGGATGATGTGACGGAATAAGATGCGGCTGTCTTTGTTGCCGATGACGCGCGCCGCCAGGACGTAATCGCGCTCCTTGACCGACAGAATGTCGCCGCGGATGATGCGGGCATAGCCCAGCCAGCCGAACGCGATCAGCGAGATCATCACCGGCAGGGTACTCCGCCCGATGACCGGGGTCAGCACGGCGGCGAGGATTAGGGTGGCCATGAGGCTGGGTAAAACCAACAGAACGTCCACAATGCGCATGAGGATGTTATCCACCCATCCGCCATAATATGCGGAAACCGAACCGATCAGCACGCCGATTAACACAGTAGAGATGACCACGATCAAACCAGTCTTGAAGGCAGTGCGCGCGCCCCAAATGACGCCGTAATAGATGTCATATTGTCCCTGGGCGGTGCCAAACAGATGCACCCATTTCTCATTACCAGTAACGGCTTTGTACCAAAAGGGAATCTCCGGGGCGTTCTTCGTCCACTTGGCGCCGATTTCCTGCGGCTGGGATTTGAACCCATCGCGCGGAATTTTATACGGATCGTTGGGGTTGACCGGGGGAGCCAGCACCGGCGCGGCAATGGCAATGATGATAAAGAACAGAATTAATAGGGAGCCGGCAATCGAAGCGGGCGTTTTCATCAGCCCCTGCAGAACCCTATAGTTTTCCGGGCCAAGGAAGCGTTCAAAACGGCCAATCTTACGCATGGCAACCGCAGCGCCGAGTAGTTCGTTATTACCGGAAGGAGTTACTTGGGTCATGAGAACCTCTTATGAAAGGCGGACGCGCGGGTCCACAAAAGCGTAAAGAACGTCCACCACAAGGTTGGCGACGATCAGGATCAGGCCATTAAAGAGGGCAAAGCCGAGCACAGTGATGACATCCAGTTGTGCCGAAGCCTGCGCCGCCGCCGAACCGATGCCGGGATAATCAAAGACCGTTTCGGTGATGATCACGCCAGCGAGCAAGCCGACCACCTGAAAACCCGCCAGAGTTACAACCGGGAGCATGGCGTTGGGCTGGGCATGTTTGTAAATGACGTCACGTTCGGGGAGTCCCTTGGCGCGGGCGGTGACCACATATTCCTGGCGCAAGGTCTCCAGCATGGAACTGCGGGTCACACGCAGGAAGGTCGCCCAACTGATGTAGGAGAGTGTGAGGATGGGCAGGAACATGTGACGCAGGGCATCGAGGAAGATGTCAAAACGTCCGTTGAGCAGGGCATCGATTGTCAGCAGGGTGGTGTAACGGGTGAATTGATCGGAACCCACCACGGCGTTGAATTCATCGGTCAAACGCCCCGGCGGAAACCAGCCCAGGTTGGCATAGAACAACATTAGCATTAACAAGCCAAATACAAAGGTGGGAAAGGATGTGCCTACGATGCTGAAAACGCGCGCTGCCTGATCGATCAGACCATTGTGGTGAACCGCCGCCTGTATCCCCAGCCAGATGCCGACGAGAATAACCGGAGCAACCGCCCAAAGCGTCAAATCCAATGTGTTGGGAAAGCGACGCGCAATCAAGCTGGCAACAGGCTGTGAGCCGGTCTTCGACCAGCCAAAGTTTCCAAATAAAATGCCGCCTTCGCGCTCGCCGCTGGTTGAGTCCACCCTGCCAACCAGCCAGTTGTAATATTGTACAGGGATGGGGCAATCAAGGCAGTATTTTTTGATTGCAGCATCGATCTGGTTGGCTTTGGGGTCACCGC
>CAILWD010000490.1 GCA_903837815.1 uncultured Chloroflexota bacterium
CGGTGATTAGGAAGACCACCGAAAGCAGCAGGATGAGTCCCAGATCGCCGCGGATGGGCATCCCAAACCACCAGTGACCCACCGCCAGCACTTCAATGGTGTTGAAGAAACCGAGGATGACGTACGGCATGAGTTTGCCGACAATCAACTCCCAGGAGCGGATGGGCGTGACAATCAACTGCTCGATGGTTCCGCGCTCGCGCTCCCGCACCACCGACGAGGCAGTGAGGATGGCGGCGATGGCGTACAAAATCATGCCGATGACACCGGGAATCATGAAGTAGGCGCTGACCAGATCGGGGTTGTACCAGACGGTGGTGTGAACCTGCACAGGCGGCTGGACTTTCAGATTCATTCCCGTGCTGGCGAAATTCTGGGTGAGGATTTCGGTGGAATGACTCTGGCTGATGAGTTGCGCCGCTGAAAGCGCGGTGGACGCGCTGGTCGGGTCGGAGCCGTCGAGGATGAACGCCACTTGCGCGTTCCCATCCGCAAGCCTCTGGGCATAATCGGGTGGGATGATTGCCGCCGCCTTCGCCTTGCCAGAGGCGATCAGTTGCTCGATCTCCGCTTCGGACTGGACATCGTAGGCAATGCGGAAATAATCGGCGGCGCGGTAGGCATCCAGCAGGGCGCGAGATTCGGGACTGCGACTTTGATCCAGCACCGCGAGCGGCACGTTGCGGACATCGTTCGTCGCCGAGTAGCCAAGCAGGAACAACTGCATGATCGGGATGACGAGGATCATCGCCAGCGTGCGCGCGTCGCGGAAAATCTGGATGAATTCCTTGCGGACGATGGACATTAAGCGCGAGTTCATTTGTTCTCCTTTATGACGCCGTGCAGGAAAATATCCACATAGGCATCCATTGA
The DNA here is from genome assembly GCA_903837815.1 of uncultured Chloroflexota bacterium. GTDB lineage: Bacteria > Chloroflexota > Anaerolineae > Anaerolineales > Villigracilaceae > Villigracilis. The sequence continues at coordinate 874 of CAILWD010000490.1, forward strand.
GTTCGACGGCAAAAGTTTTTGGAAAGACGTGTCGCCCAAAATAATATCGGTCACCATGTAGGAAACCACCAGCCCAAAAAAGGAACGCGCCAACACTGCGGGGTTGGTCACACGCAGTTCCTTCGGCGCCTTGACCAGTTTCTCGAAGATGGGCAGGATTTTGGGCGCGACTTCCAGCACGATCAATTTGCCGTGCCTGCCGCGAAACTCGACCAGTTCAATGAACATTAAGTTGATGAAATCGGGTTCCTTCTTGATTTCATCCAGGCTGATGAGCGCCGCATTTCGCAAAAACTCCTCGGCGGTTTCCCCTTGCGCTTCGAGAATCAAGGGCAGGATCTTCTTGTACGGATGTTTGTCCACTACAATCGCCTCGAAGATTTCCTCCTTGCTCTTGAAGTGGTTATAGATTCCGCCCAACGCCAGCCCTGCCTGCTCGGCAATTTCCCGCATGGACGTGGCATGATAACCGTTCTTAATAAACAGTTCCGCGGCGGCATCTTCGATTGCAAGGCGGGTGGTTGCACCTTTGGTCGGCGCATCCTTTGTTTTTTCGGGCATGATTTCCTCTTCTTGAAAAATGAACGAACGTTCGCTTTTATTTTATGCAAAACAAAAATGTTGTCAAGGCCGAAAGAACATTTGCAAAAATTCATCAGGTACAATCCAGCCATGCTCTCCCTCACCCCCCTCGAAAAAAACATCCGTGAAAACCTGAAGCACAATCTTATTTTCAACCTGCTCGATGGAAGCCTGTTCGGGTTGGCATTGGGCTTTGCTTCGTTCAGCGCCGTGCTGCCGCTCTTTGTCGCTTCGATGACCGATTCTGCCACCCTGATTGGATTGGTTCCCGCCATCCACTCGACGGGCTGGCTGCTGCCGCAGTTGTTCACCGCAAGCCACGTTTCCCGGCTGAGAACGTACAAACGAACCGTGTTAATGAACACCATCCATGAACGCGCCCCGTTTTTGGGATTCGCCATCGTTGCCCTGTTGCTGCCGTTCATCGGCGCAAAGTTTGGGCTTATCCTCACTTTTGCCCTGCTCGTCTGGCAGGGACTCGGCGGCGGCTTCACCGCCAACGCCTGGACTTCGATGATCTCCAAAATCATCCCGCCCGAATCACGCGGAACTTTCTTCGGGATGCAGGGCGGGCTGGCGAATCTCTTCATCAGCATGTCCGCCATCGGGGCGGGATACCTGCTCGATTATTTCGATGCCCCCTGGGACTTTGCCACCTGCTTCCTGCTTGCGGTGGTTTTCTTCACGATCTCATGGCTTGCACTGGCGCAAACGAACGAACCCGAAGACACCGAAAAAATCATTCCCGATGAAAAATCCAACTTTTGGCACGATGCGGTAAAAGTGATGCGCCATGACAAAAACTTTAATTGGTTTCTTGTGGTGCGCGTCCTCTCGCAGTTTGCAACGATGGGATTCTCGTTCTATATCATCTATGCCCTGCGTGACTTCGGCATGACCAAAGTGGTGTCTGGCTATCTCATCGCCACGCTGACCATTTCGCAAACGGTCGCCAATATGAGCATGGGTTGGGTCGGCGACAAGGTTGGACATCGCATGATGCTTGTCATCGGGGCAGTTGCAGCTTTCCTCAGCGCAGCGCTGGCATGGAGCGCGACGTCTCTTTCATGGTTTTATCCCATCTTCGTTTTGACGGGCGTCGCCAACGTCGCCATCTGGACCAACAGCATTTCCATGACCGTGGATTTCGGCAGTGAAGCAGAACGCCCCATCTACATCGGTCTTTCGCAAACATTGACCGCGCCAGCCACCATCCTTGCCCCGCTCATCGGCGGCTGGATCGTGGATACGGCAGGCTTTGCCCCAACCTTCACGATCTCGACCGTTCTTGCGTTGGGAATGCTCGGTATCTTGTTGTTTTTGGTGAAAGACCCGAGGAAAGCCAGGTCGTAAACAAAAAGACTTCCGAAGTCTTCAAGACTTCGGAAGTCTGCTTTTACCAACCCAGCCAATCCACCGCCGCCCGGAATGCCAGATTGATGACTTGCAGTGGATAGACCACACGCCCGTACCAAAAAGCGGAGCGTTCTTCGATGCCGTAGGTCAGCCGCAGCCACCAGAGCGGGGGCGGGGCAAAGGTCTGTTGCAGGAAACGCCAGAAGCCGAAGCGCTTCCACTGGCTGACTTTGTGATGGGGCCAGCCACTGGGATATTGACCCCAATCAGTTGGCGGGGAGATGCGGCGAATGGGCAGTACCCCGCTCAGGGCTTGGGGAATCGGCGTAAGGCTGTAGAAAAGTTCAAGGCGGGCAATCAATTTGGGATGAGTCTGCCTCAGGTGATCCCAATCCAACGCAGCGGCGTGACGTTCGATCAGGCTGACCATGTCTGCCGTCCATTTCAGTTGCAGGGGGCGCTCGGCGGTGGTTTCGGGCGGCGTTCATTGGTGGCAAAATCAGATACATGTCACGCTCATTGCATGACATAAGTTTGGCGTATTTCTTCATCTGTTTTGTATGTCATCCGTCACTACGAGCCGATTTGCCGAGTGTTATACTCGAATTGTGAAAACCATCACCTTCTTTGGTGAAGGGTGATCCCACAATCAAACAGAGGACTTAATATGACCCAGGAAGACCCCAGAATTTTGCAACTGCGACAAGTCCGCGCCAAGGCATTGGAAGGCGGCGGCGAAGCGAGAAACAAGAAGCGCAAAGAGCAGGGCAAGTTGACTGCCCGTGAAAGAATCGAACTGCTGCTCGACCCCGGAACTTTCAACGAACTCGAGCCGTTCATCACCCACCAGGGCGACGAACTCGGTCTTTTGAAGGAAAAATTCTACGGCGACGGCGTCATCACCGGCTACGGACAGATCAACGGGCGGACGGTCTATCTCTACTCGCAGGATTTCACAATCTATGGCGGGGCGTTGAGCGAAATGCAATCGCGCAAGATCTGCCGCGTGATGGATCTGGCAGTCCGCAACGGCGTGCCTTTCATCTCATTGATCGACTCCGGCGGCGCGCGCATTCAGGAAGGCGTACGCTCGATGGGCGGTTATGCCGAAATCTTCCGCCGCAACGCGCAATACTCCGGCGTTGTGCCGCAAATCAGCGTCATGCTCGGACCCTGCGCCGGCGGCGCGGCATACTCCCCGGCGCTCACCGACCTGGTCATCATGGTCGAAAAATCCTCCTTCATGTTCCTCACCGGTCCCGACGTGATTAAAGCCGTCACCGGCGAAATCATCGACGCGGAATCTCTCGGCGGCGCGGCAATCCATAACTCCGTCAGCGGCGTGGCGCATTTGAGCGTTTCGAGCGAACAGGACGCGCTGGAGATGACGCGACACTTCCTCTCATACCTGCCCTCGAACAACGTTGAAAACCCGCCCTTTGCCCAGCCGTCCGATGAAGCCGGGCGCATGGATGAGGAACTCAACAGCATCATCCCGCTGGCGGCGAATGAACCCTACATCATGCACGATGTCATCGAAAAAATCGTGGATGCCGACTCCTTCCTCGAAATCCAGCCTGATTGGGCGCGGAACGCCATCATCGGTCTGGCGCGTATCGGTGGTCACAGCGTCGGCATCGTCGGTCAGGAGCCGTCCATCATGGCAGGCGTGATCGACATCGACGCGGCGGACAAGATGACCCGCTTCGTCCGCATGTGCGACTGCTTCAACATTCCGCTGGTCACCTTCGTCGATTCGCCCGGCTTCCTGCCCGGCGTGGCTCAGGAACACGGCGGAATCATCCGTCACGGAGCGAAACTGCTCTACGCCTATTCCGAAGCCACCGTGCCGAAGATTTGCGTCATCACCCGCAAGGCATACGGCGGCGCGTACGTGGTCATGTCGAGCAAGTTCCTCGGCACCGATGTCACCTACGCCTGGCCCTCGGCGGAAATCGCCGTGCTGGGCGCGGAAGGCGCGGCAAACATCCTTTACAAGAAGCAAATCGAATCCGCCGCCGACCCTGCCGCC
>CAILWD010000491.1 GCA_903837815.1 uncultured Chloroflexota bacterium
TGCAGTTTTCTGTATATTCAAGGTGAATCATGGATCAGACACCCCATTTCAATGTTTCTTCACAGCACGAAGCGGATTTATGTTTTGCGCTTGCCGACCCCAAGCGCATCGACATCATCCACGCGCTTGAAAAACACCCCTACAACGTAAACGAATTGACGGAGGAATTGGGTATCTCCCAGCCGACGACTTCGCGCCACTTAAAGATTCTGCGCGAGCGCGGGCTGGTTCAATCCACCCGTCACGGGGTTTCCATCACCTATGCCTTGTCCGACCCGCGTCTGATTCAGGCGCTTGAATTGTTGAACGATATTTCCATCAGTAAATAATGTCATTCTGAGCGAAGCGAAGAATCTCTGCTCGTCTAGTAGAGACCCTCACTGCACTGGCGCGCAGCGCAAGTGTCGCTATCGCTCAGGGTGACACGCTTAAAGAAAACCAACGGAGGATTTCATGCACAAGAAGAAGATGTTAGTCACCCTGATTATCGCTGGCGTCCTGCTGGCAATTGCCGTCATTCCCTGGCTGGCAACGGCTCAACCCGCCAAAGCCCAATGCGGATCGCAAGCCTCGACCTGCAAAGACTGCCACGAAGTGCAGGGACAGATGTCCGTCAACGCCGACGGAACAGGCTGGCACCAATCTCATGCCTTCGGCGATTTTTGCTATGTCTGCCATGCAGGTAACCAACAGGCAACAGACAAGGAAGCCGCGCACACGGGCATGGTCCCGCCGCTTTCGGATACAAAAGCCTCCTGCCAGCAGTGCCATCCCAAAGATTTGGACGCGCGAGCCAAAGTCTACACCGACATTTTGGGCGTGGACGCAACTGGCGGCGCGGCTGCTGCTGCATCCGCCGCAGTTCAGCCCGTCATGATCTGCGAACCCGAAGCCAATGTCCCCGAAGACAATACCGTGGTGCTGGCAAAGCCCGCTGAGACAGTGGACTACGTCGACCACTACAACAAGAACGTGCTTGGCATCCGCGAAGTGAATTGGGGCATGATCGGGCTGATTGTTCTCATCGCGGTGATCGTCCTCGGCGGCGCGGGATTTGCGGCAATGAAAACGGGTTGGCTGGTTGTGACATTTGAAAAGCCCGTCAAAAAAGAAGAACCCAAAGCAGAATCCAGCGAAGAGAAGAAATAACGGGAGCAAGCCATGTCAAACATCTCCCGACGTGATTTTCTAAAAGTAGGCGGCGCGGCTGCGACAGCGCTGGCAGTGGGACAATTCATCCCCGCGCCAGTGGCTCAGGCGGCGCGTGACGCTGGACATCTCAACGCGCAAGGCGACGGCGAAATCGCCACCATGTGCGAAATGTGCGTGTGGCGCTGCGGCGTACTCGCCAAAGTAGTCAACGGCAAAGTCGTCAAACTGGACGGCAACCCCGACCACCCACACTCGAACGGCAAACTCTGTCCGCGTGGACAGGCTGGGCTGGCAACCACCTACGACCCCGACCGTGTGCTGACTCCGCTGGTGCGGGTTGGCAAACGCGGCGAAGGCAAGTTCCGTCAGGCGTCGTGGGAAGAGGCAATCGAAATCGTCGCCTGGAACATGCTCAATATCAAAGACAAATACGGACCTGAAGCCATGGTCTTCTCGTCCACGCACAACCTGTCACAGGTGCAGTTTGAGAACTTACTGCAAGCCTTTGGTTCGCCGAATTACGGCACGCAACGCTCGTTGTGTTTCAACGCCATGATTGTTGCCAACCAGATGACCTTCGGCATGGAAGAACCTGGGCGCAGTTACGCGGGCGTGAAATACATCCTGCTGACGGGGCGCAACCTCGCCGAAGCCATCTCCAACTCCGAGACGGGTGACTTGATCCACGCGATTGACCAGGGCGCAAAGATGGTTTACATTGACCCGCGCTTCACCGAGACTGCGGCGAAGGCGACCGAGTGGCTGCCCATTCGCCCTGGGACTGACCTTGCCCTGCACCTCGCTTTCATCAATGTCATCATCAGCGAAGAACGCTACAACAAGGAATTCGTCAGCAAGTACACCGTCGGCTTCGATGAACTAGCCGCGAGCATCGGTCAGTACACCCCCGAATGGGCGGCGGAAATCACTGGCATTTCAGCGGAAACCATCCGCCGCATCGCGCAGGAATTCAGCGACGCCGCTCCCAACGCGCTGGCGCACAACGGCTGGCGCACATCGAACTTCATCAACTCTTTCCAGACCGAACGCGCCATCACCATCTTGAATACACTGGTAGGCAATTGGGGCGTGACCCTGCTCCCCGCTGGCGGCGAGGAAAGCGGTTGTTTTGGCAAGCCGCCCCAGCCTGGCTATCCGCGCAACTCAGCCCTCCGCCTGGATGGTGTGCCGTGGAAATATCCCTTCGTGCCGCTCAAGTTGGGCGTCTTCCAGGAACTGCGCGACAACATTTTGAAAGATGATCCGTACGCGGCGCATGGTTGGTTCATCTCGCGCCAGAATCCAATCCAATCCATCCCCGACCGCAGGAAGACTTTGCAGGCTTTTGCCAAGATGGACTTCATCGCCACAGTGGATGTCATCATGAACGACTCTTCGTGGTTCGCGGATGTCGTCCTGCCCGAAGCGTCGTACCTCGAACGATACGACCCGCTCATGCCCATCGGCGACAAGGGCTTTATCCGTCAGCCCGTGATCGAGCCGCAAGGCGAAGCCAAATCCGCGTTGTGGATTTTCAAGCATCTCGGTGAACGGCTGGGACTGAGCGACTTCTTCCAATATGCAGACGAGGAAGATTATCTCAATCAGCAATTGGCTCCGCTTGGCGTTTCGTTGGATGAGGTCAAGGCAAAGGGTTATGTGGAACTCCCCGAAGCCGAAGCCGAAGTCTTCAAGTGGAACACGCCCAGCGGCAAAATCGAGATCAAGTCCGATACGCTCGGCAACGCTGGCTTCTCTGCCATCCCTGTTTGGGAAGAGCCGCCCGCCCCGCAGCAAGGCGAGTTTTACCTGCTTACTGGCAAGGACGCGCGCCAGACCCAATTCGCCACGCAAAATAATTTATTGCTGAAAAAATACGATGACGAGCCGCGCATTTGGATGAATCCCAAATCTGCCGCCGCGAACGGATTGGCAAACGATGACCTGGTGGAAGTGACCAGCGAAGTGGGCAAGGTGAAAGTTCATCTGGAAGTGATCGAAGCCATCCGCCCCGACTGCGTTTACATGACGCCTGGGTTTGGTCATCTTTCATTGGGCTTGACCACCGCCTATGGCTTGGGCGCAAGCGACTCCGACCTGCACGTCACCTACACCGACCCCGTCAGCGGCGGACAGGCGCTCAGCCAGACCTTTGTCAGCGTAAGGAAGGCGTAACATGCCAAACAAACATAATGCTTATTTATTCGACGCCACGCGCTGTATCGACTGCCGCGCCTGCATGATCTCGTGCAGTGTCGAAAACAAAATCGAAATGGACAAGACCCGCATTTGGGTCGCGGGCGTTGGACTCACGGGCGAATATCCCGAACTGCAACGCAGTACGATGGTTTATCACTGTATGCACTGCCTCCATCCTGACTGCATGTCTGCCTGCCCCGTCGGCGCGTACACCCAGGCGGAAGATGGTCCCGTCACCTACAACCCTGACCTGTGCATCGGCTGCCGCTACTGCATGAACGCCTGCCCCTTCGGCGTGCCGCACTTCGACTACGACAAGGGACTTGTGGAAGGCGCCTTTATTGACAAATGCACCTTCTGCCCGCAGCGCATCTACAACGGCGACAAACCCACCTGCGTGGGGACTTGTCCCACCGACGCGCTTGAATTTGGCGAACGCGACGAACTGTTGAAGAAGGCTCACGAGCGCATCGCCGCGCATCCAGACCGCTATATTGACCATGTCTACGGCGAATTTGAAAACGGCGGCACATCCTACCTAGTTCTTTCGCATGTCCCGTTCAAGGATTTGGGATTGCCCGAACTGCCCGAAGAGCCCATCAACGAAGTCAGCGAAAAAGTGATGGAAATGACCATCCCCTTCGCCCTGAGTTGGGGTGCGGTGCTGACGGCTGTTACCGTTGGCGTAGCCGCTTACGACAAGAAAAAGCGCGCGCTGAGCGAAATCGAAGCGAAAAAAGTCGCCAAGGAAAAGGAAGCGGAGACTGAAAAATGAAAATCAAACTAAGACTTCCCGAATTCCTCCGCATGGGGACCTTGCCCATCGTCCTCATCGTTTTGATGGCGATTGCCTTTGTGGTTGCGATGGTTCGCTACACCATCGGCATCGGTGCCATCAGCGACTTGAGTTACTCCTACCCCTGGGGCTTTTGGATCAGCTTCGACTTGTTCACGGGCGTGGTTATTTCCAGCGGCGGATTCCTCATGGCGGGCACGGTTTACATTCTTCGCATCGAAGAATTCAAACCCCTGCTTCGTCCCTCGGTGTTGACTGCCTTCCTCGGCTATATGATGGTTGCCATCGCCCTGCTGGTTGACCTCGGTCAGCCACTGCGCATCTGGTACATGATTATCCACTGGAATCACACCAGCGTTCTTCTTGAAATTGGCATCTGCGTGATGAGTTACCTGACCGTGCTTGCCATCGAATTTGCGCCTGTGGTTTTGGAGAGTTTTCCAAAACTGCAAAAAGTTGCCCATCTCATTCACCGCTTTATCATGCCGTTCGTCATCTTCGGCGTGGTGCTCTCGACCCTGCATCAATCCTCGCTTGGTTCGCTCATGCTCATCGAGCCGACCAAACTTCATCCGCTCTGGTGGACTCCCATCCTGCCCATCCTGTTCTTCGCATCCGCTATTTCGGTGGGCATTTCCATGATTATCTTGGAGTCGTCGCTCAGTTCCCGCTACTTCCAACGCGGACTTGAGACGCACCTGCTGGCGAAACTGGCGAAGGCACTGCCGATTGCTTTGGGCGTGTACCTCGTCATCAAGATTGTTGACCTGGCAGTTGCTGGCGACTTTGGCTATCTCTTCTCCAGCGGACTCATGAGCGTCCTCTTCTGGGCTGAAATCCTCATCGGCATCATCTTCCCGATGGTTTGGTTCTCCATCGAAAAGAATCGCAACACCCCCAGCGGACTTCTCACGGGCGCAATCGTCACCCTGCTTGGTCTGATCCTCAACCGCTTCAACGTCAGTTGGTTTGGCGTCACGCATCCCGATCCGCTGTTCTACATGCCGAGTTTCATGGGTCACGTGGATTACTTCCCGACCATCCCAGAAGTCGCTGTCTCTATCGGCATCTTCTCTGCTGGCATCATGGCGTTCGGACTGCTCGCCAAATACTTCCCCGTCTTTGAATCGGAGCATCACGAAGCCCACGCGGCAGATTGAGAACGTATAAAGTAGACAGGTAAACAAGTAAACACGGAACACGCTATACTTAGGGCGCGTTCCGTGTTTTGTAAAATTCATCCTTCCGCCTTCATCTTTCATCCTTTCCCCCCCATGCGCCCTTCCTTCTTCCACCACCTCCACCCGCCGACCATCCCAGCCGCACAAGCGCGCTGGCGTTACACCTTGGGTGCAGGTGGAACGGCAGTTTTCCTTACGCTGGTCATCGGCGTGACAGGGATTCTGGAAATGTTTTACTACGCCCCGAATCCGCAGGAAGCCGCGCTCTCGGTACAGACCATCACCTACCACGTGCCGTTTGGCTGGCTGATCCGCAACCTGCATTACTGGGCGGCGCAGGCGTTGATCGTGATTTCAGCGATTCATTTTTTGCGGATTATTTTCACCGCCGCCTACGGAAGTCCACGCCGATTTAACTATCTGCTCGGACTGGCACTCTTTGTTCTCTCTCTCATGCTTGACTTTACAGGCTACATTCTACGCTGGGACATGGACATCTGCTGGCCGCTGACCACTGGCACAAACCTGCTGAAAACGATTCCATTCATCGGAGAGTTTCTCTTTCGCATTGCCATCGGCGGAGGGGAAGCCTGTGCTACAGCTCTACTTCGTTTTTACGCCTGGCACATCTTCGGCTTGACCATCCTTATCGTCATCCTCGGCTTTTGGCACGCCTTCCGCGTCCGCCGTGACGGGGGAATCGCCGTCCCACCGCCGACTCTTCGCGTTCACACAGAGCGCATCTCCCGCAATGAACTTGTCCGTCGCGAGGTGCTGGCAATTTTCATCGTCAGCATCGTTTTGATTTTACTTTCAAGTTTCTTTCCTGCACCAATCGCTCCCGCCATGACTGGCAAGCCCACTCCCAGCGCAGAAGCACATGCGCCGTGGTTCTTCCTCTGGGTTCAACAAATGCTCAAATGGGGCGACCCGTTTATTTTCGGCGTTCTCATCCCGCTCGGTATTTTGACTTTCCTAGCCCTCATTCCGTACGTTTTTCCCAAACCCGCTGACGCTGATGTTGGAAGTTGGTTTCCGAAGTCCAACCGCCTTGTGCAAGTGATTGTTGGGTTGATTGGATTATTTATCCTCATTCTAACTCTCGCAAACAAGTAAAAAGGTAAACAGGTATTCATCCTTCATAATTCATCCTTCATCCTTTCTTCCTCATGCGCCGCCTCCTTCCCCTTTTCTCGTTTCTCTTTTTTATAACTCTCCTCCTCGTCTGGTATCTGGATTCGCGCCAGCCTGACGCCGTTGAATTAGTTCCCACGCTCACGGGGAAACCTGAATACTGCGTCACCTGCCACGCGGATTTGCCTGAAATCAGCCCGTCGCATCCCGTCGAAACCTTTGGCTGTGTCATCTGTCACGGAGGAGAACGGCTCGCCCTCAATGCCGACCTTGCCCACGCGACCATGCGCGGCGGGGCGAATCCTTCCAACCTGACGGTGGTGGAGGAATCCTGCGGCGGGAACAACTGTCACTCAGGCAGCGAAGCCGATGACCGTCACCACATCCAACGGGTGATGACCAGCATCCAGTCCACGTATGCGGGCGCGATTGGAAACATCCGCTACACGTTTGGCGCGCAATCGGACTTGAATGCCCACTTTGGAATTAATTCCGTGACAGACGAAGAGACAAAAACTGGAATTACTTCACTCTCTGCATTTGACCCGATCAGCGAAGAAAATCCATTCGTCCAACAATTTGGCGAAAACTGCCTGACCTGTCACATCAATGCGTTGCCGAGAGAAGGAGGAGCATACGCGCGCCAAACAGGATGCGCTGCGTGTCATACCCCCCTCCGTCTCCCCCCA
>CAILWD010000492.1 GCA_903837815.1 uncultured Chloroflexota bacterium
ATGGAGGCACGTCATGTCTGCTGTTTTTCCAAGCGAAGAATGGTTGAAGGGGCTTGAAGCAAAACTTAATGCCGACGAAAAGTATCGGGGGATTGCGAAAACCTGGGAGGGCGATTTGTTGTTCAAAATTGAGCCGGGTGGAAACCTGAAAGAGCCGCTGACCTTTTACCTTGACCTGTGGCATGGAACTTGCCGCAAGGCGGAATACAAGCCCGATCCTGCTGCACATCCCAAGCCCGTCTTCACCCTGACGGCTGGCTATGAAGACATTACCGGCATTTTGACGGGTAAGTTAAACCCGATGACCGCCATGATGACAATGAAGTTGAAAGTGCAGGGCAACATGGGGTATATGATGCGCAACGTGCCCACCGTGTTGGACTTTGTGCGCGTGGCGGCCGAAGCGACGACAGAAATTCTATAATTCGTCGAAGGTCGAAAGTCAAAAGTCAAAATTCTACGACTGGGACTTTCGACCTTTGACCTTTGACTAAGTTCCGATGCAACCCATTCTCAAACTCGATCTCACCACCCAGACCGCCGAAGAATTCATCATCCCGAAGGAATGGGAACATGATTTTCTTGGCGGGGCGTCACTTGCGGCGCGGATTTTATATTCATCGCTGACGAAGGAACTCGATCCGCTTTCGCCTGAGTCTCCTTTGCTGTTTCTTGTTGGACCTCTCACTGGGACTTCGGGACCGACGACGGGGCGCTTCGTCGTCTGCGGAAAAAGTCCCGCCACCCAATTGTGGGCGGAGTCCAACGTCGGCGGCTTTTGGGGACCCGAACTCCGCAAGGCTGGCTATGACGGCTTGTGGATCACGGGGAAAGCTCAAAGCCAGGTCTATCTCTGGGTTGAAGACGGCAAATTCGAGTTTCGCGGTGCGGAAAAGGTTTGGGGGCAGGATATCTACGCGGCGCAGGAATCCATCAAAGCCGAAATCGGAGTCAAGGGGACGCGGGTCATGACCATCGGGCAGGCGGGTGAGCGCGGTGTGTTGTTTTCGTCCATTGCCTGTGATCACGGACGCATGGCGGGGCGCACGGGACTCGGCGCGGTGATGGGCGCGAAAAATCTCAAGGCGGTTGCGGTGCATGGCACGGGAAAGATTGAACTTGCTGATGCCGAACGATATGCCGTTTTGCGCTCCGTAGCCAATGTCACGCTCAAGCAGGATAACGAGGCGAAGATCATTCACGAACTTGGCACGGCGGGTGTGGCGAATTATGCCGCGTATCTTGGCTCGATGCCCGCGAAATACTATCACCTCGGCGAGTTCGAAACAGTGGACAACGTCTCTGGCTCAAAGATGGCGGAGACGGTTTTGAAGGGGTTTAGCGCCTGCCAGGGTTGTGTCATCGCCTGTGGGCGTGTGGTGGACTTGGGCGACGGCGAGAAGCGCAAAGGTCCCGAATACGAGACTGTCGTGGGATTTGGTCCCAGCCTGATGATCGACGACCTGAACGAAGTAATTCGGCTGGGCGAGATGTGTGACAAGTACGGCATGGACACCATCAGCATGGCGAACACGATTGGGCTGGCGTTTCGCTTGTATGAAATGGGCAAGGTCACAAAGCAGGATACTGGCGGAATTGAATTGAACTGGGGCGACCCGACGGCTGTCCGCCAGTTGATCGACCTGACTGCCCGCCGCGAGGGGATCGGCGAACTGCTCTCGCGTGGCTCGCGTCAGTTTGGGGCGGCGTTTAATTCAGAAGATGAAGCTGTGCAGGTCAACGGACTCGAAACTGCGTACCACGATCCGCGTGGCGTTTCGGGGATGGCGATTTCGTACGCGACAAGTCCGCGTGGGGCGTGTCACAACCAGTCGGATTATTTTTTCGTGGATTTCGGTCACACCAACGAGGCGCTTGGTATCGAGTATTTCGACCGTCACGCGCAGGCGGAAAAGTCTGCAAACGTGGCGAAACACCAGGACTGGCGCACGGTCTTCAATTCGATGGTCATGTGTATTTTTGCCAACGTCGAGCCGCAGATGCAGGTGGATTTGGTCAACGCGGCTTGCGGTTACAACTGGACGATTGCCGACATGATGAAATGCGGCGAACGCGGCTGGAATATCAAACGCGCCATCAACAACCGCATGGGATTGACCCGCGCGAACGACAAACTTCCGAAAGCCTTTCTCGAACCGTACAACGAAGGCGGCGCGGCGGGATTCGTCCCTGACTTGCCTGCCATGCTCGACGCCTACTACGAAGCGCGAGGTTGGGATAAGGAAAGCGGGAAGCCATCCAAAGAAAAACTTGTTGAGTTGGGTTTGGGGGAAACGGCGAAAGATTTGTGGGCTTAAATGTAAGAACTCGGAGCTCTTACATATGCAGGTCTTGATTTTATATCCCTCCGCGGGACTTCATCGTTTCGCGCATTTCCTTTTCGAGGCTGTCGGCTTCCTTTTCGAGTTCAGCTACTTCCAGCAACATCTTTTCGCCCAGTGACTTGTCTTCGAGAGAGGCGACGTTGATTTTGACGTTGTAGCTTGC
>CAILWD010000493.1 GCA_903837815.1 uncultured Chloroflexota bacterium
GCTCCGTGGTGAAATCTTTTAGCGATCAAGAAAATCGTTTAGCACTTGCTGAAACTTTTCTGGTTCTTCGAGGAATGCCCAGTGTCCGCTTTGGGTGAATTCTACGGATTGGCAGTTGGGAAGTGTGGCGCAGAGTTCATCTGCGACGGGTTTGCCTGTGTATTGTGAGTCCGCTGTGCCGTAGATGAAGAGGGTTGGCACTTGCAACTGACTGAGTTCTTTTTTGTAATCGTAGCCTGTGAGCGAGAAAGAAATTTCACGCCACGGGGCGAAGGAGACTGTGCCTGTATCTTCAAGAATGGCAGTGTTCGATTTATCGAACAGGCGGTTGGGATTGTCTTTCTCGGTGTTCTGCGTGAACCATGCGTCTGCGGCGGCTGGGTCGGCGGGTGGGAAGCCGAGGGCGGTGGAGTACAACGCGCCGCCAAAATATTTCCACACGAAGCGGTTGCTCATGCCGTTGTTGATTCGAATCCCACCCGCGATAACCATCTTCTCGACATGTTCAGGGTACTTGAGCGCATAACGCTGAACTAACGCGCTGCCGAAGGAATGACCGATGAGGATGACCTTGTCCGCTTTGACTACATCACGGCGCAGGGCTTCGAGTTCATCCACCAATTGCTCGATGGTGTAGTCTTCGGGATTCGGCTTAATTTGCGAATTGCCCGAACCACGCTGGTCGTAGAAAATGACGCGAGTCTGCTCGGCAAGGAAGTCGAATCCATTCTTGAAACTCAGGCTCGAGTGACCAGGTCCGCCGTGGACGAGGATGACAGGTGGGGCACCTTTGTCCGCGCCGAGTTCGCGGTAGTACAAGTCATAGCCGTTGACGTGGGCAGGAGATGTACAGTCCACGCAGGGGCGGGATTGGGGCAGGACGCGGTTGTAGATATGATATGCGGTTGCTGCATACAACGCGATTAAAACAAGAATGGCGAGAATTGTAAGAAGAAAAGTCATCGTCGAAAGTCAAAGGTCGAAGGTCACAAGTTGAGTTTACGACTTTTGACTTGTGACCTTCGACTCGTTATTCTTAGGCTTCCTTCTTCGCTTCACCCTTCGTCACGGGCAGAATTGCAACCGTGGCAAGAACGAGGAAGACGAACATGATGAGCCAGACCCAGCGATAGTCATTGCCCATCGCTTCGACGAGAGTCCCGCCGAGGATGGGTCCGATGATGAAGCCGAGGGTCACGGCGATTTGGCGCAAGCCCGTATAAGTTCCCATCAAGGTTTCGACGGGAGCGCTGTCGACGATCATAGCTACTTGGACGACGTTGGCGAGTGGCCAGGTCAGACCGCAGATGAGCAGACCGATGTTGAGCATGCTTGCGTCGGGGAAGAAATAGATGACGAGAGCGCCGATGGCGTACCCGACCAAGCCGACGATCTGGGTATTTTTGCGTCCGATCTTGTTGGCGATCAGACCTGCCGGAACGGCGATGATCATGAACGCGATCGCAGGGATGGCAACGAGCATGGCGGCTGAGGATTCTTCCATGCCGAGGGAGAAGACGCCGTAGGAACTGAGGAAGGCTTGCATTTGAGCAAGAGCCACATAGGAGAGTAA
>CAILWD010000494.1 GCA_903837815.1 uncultured Chloroflexota bacterium
CTGCATGTGACCACCAGATCGTATGAGCGTCCCTCGCCGCGCGGATCGAGGTTCAGGTTTTGACTGGTCAGATACTCCATCGTCTCGCGCCTGTGGCGTCCGCCCAAGACGGTAAAGTCTAGCCAACCCATTTTGGCGAACAAGTCCTCGATCCCATCGCCGTAATACGGGGTGAAGTAACAACTGTGGTCGTCCATTAGACTGCGGGCGATGGCGTGCATTTGTGTCGTCTGGTTGAGTGACCCGCAAATAAAAAGGATGTTGCCCATGCGCTGCTCCGAGTGTGGTTTTAACTTCGACTATAAACAGCGCATATTAAGCCGCAAGGAACGAGTCATTAATGAGTTGTTATATTTTGATTATTGGCATCCTTTACCAATTGTTAACAATGCCTTGCGGGGGCGTTAACTTCATTGGACTATCTTATTCAAACGCCATTCCTCCATAAGGAAAAACCATGCCACGCAAAAGCCTCGACCAGCAACTACACCTGATCCGCGACGACCTGCTGCTTCTTGGCAGCATGGTGGAAACCGCCCTGGAAGAATCCGTGACGGCGCTCAAGGAGTTCGACCCGAAGCGGTCTCAGGCGGTCATCGAAAACGACATGCAGATCAACGAAAAGCGCTTCGAACTGGAATGGCAGATCATGGCGGTCATCGCCATCCAGTCGCCCGTCCTGACCGACCTGCGTTTCCTGGCTTCGGCGTCCAATCTCTGCACCGAACTCGAACGGATCGGCGATTACGCCAAGAGCATCTCGCACATCAGTCTGATGTCCGACGGCGTGGGCATCCCGCGTTTTCTGAACGTCATTTATGATATGGGGGTCAAAACCTCCGACATGCTGCACCGTTCCATGACTGCCTTCATTCATGTCAATGCGCCCTCCGCCGCACGCATTATCTCCGACGATGATATGATCGACACCATGTACGCCATCCTCTATGCCAGTTTGATGGAGTATGTGAGCCGAAACCCAGGACAGGTGGAATGCGCCAACCGCTTGCTGTGGATGGGCCATAACCTCGAACGGGCGGCGGACAGCGTGACCAATATTTGCGAGCGGACGATCTACATCGAGACGGGCGAACTCGGCGATATGGCACCCCCCAGTCCCCGCCTGCCAAAATAGAAAATGGATGAACGAAAAATATCGTGGAAATTTACGCTGGCTTTCGATGCCATGTGTGCCATCGTCAAGGGGGGATTTGAAGTCAGCATGTGCTTTTGCAAATCCCAAAATGATAGAGTAAGATATGAATATGCAATCCCTTTTGCTTGATTCGCTGAACGCCCGCTGGGAACGATACAACCTCGAGTTGAAGAACTGCCGCGACGAGTTTTCCGAGGAGGCGGTCCACGATTTCCGCGTGGCGGCGCGCCGCCTGCTGGCTTCGCTCGACCTGCTGCGGGTGGTGATACGCGGCGCAAAAATCAAAAAGACGCGCCGCATCCTGAAAGACCAGTTGGACAACCTCGACGAGTTGCGCGACGCCCAGGTGATGCTGGCGGAGATCTCCGAGAACATCCACGAACGGCCGTCGCTCCAGCCGTTTGTGGAATATTTGTTGCGCAGGGAAAAGAAGTTGATGCGCGTCGCCCGTAAAGAGATTAAATCACTTAAAATTGGGGAACTGACGAAACGGATCCGAAAAC
>CAILWD010000495.1 GCA_903837815.1 uncultured Chloroflexota bacterium
ATGGGCAGCGCCATTCGCATGGGAAGCTGGCTGCCCGAAGCGGTGGATTTTATCCGCCAGAATCTGGCTGCACTGAACCAACTCCGGACTTCGATCTTCACCGTCCACATGCTCAACTACAGAGATGACGAAACCAGTCGCGCGGCGCGTCAGGCGTACACCGCTCCTGTGCGCGAACTCCTGCCCACAGCAGACGAAGTCTTTTTCAGGGGCAAGCTGGATTATCAGACCCTCTCGTTCTTCGACCGCATGATCTCCAAGGCGGTTGCAAATCCCAATGATCCCCCCGGCGATTTCCGCGACTGGAATCTGATCGGCGACTGGTCGCAATCCATTTTCCCAACACTATAAAGGAATTAAATGATGAACAAAAGCGAATCCCGTCCCATGATGAGCCGCCGTGATTTCTTGAAACTTCTGGCTGTTGGCGGTGTGACTGCCACAGGCGGATACCTTCTTTCCGAATATGCGCCGTGGCTGGATTACAACCAGCAGGCAGACCAAACCTGGAAACCGTTTGAAATGACATCAACCTCGTCCACCCAAATGCGCGAACTCGTCCATTACGCCACATTGGCGGCAAATGGACACAACACCCAGCCCTGGAAATTCGCGTTGACAGATAACGCGATTGAAATCCGCCCGGACTACAGCCGTGAGTTATCAGTCGTTGACCCAGACCATCGGGAACTTTGGATCAGCCTGGGATGTGCCCTGGAAAATTTACTAATCGCCGCCCGCGCCAGCGGATTCTCGCCCGAAGTTTCCTATCCTGACACGGCAGATTTTATCGGCGTCAACCTGACAGCGGATACCCGTCAAGACAGCCCGCTATTCGATGCCATTCCCACGCGTCAAAACACCCGCTCGGAATACGATGGACAGCCCGTCAAGAGCGTCGAGATGGATCAGTTACAGACTCTTCCACTTGAACCGGGGGTGACATTGCGCTTCGCTACAACCCAACCCGATCTGGAGACAACGGTGGAGTACGTCAACCAAGGCAACCTGAGCCAGTATGCCGACAAAGCGTTCATCGATGAACTGATTTACTGGTTGCGATTCAATAAGAAAGAGGCGCTGGCTTCGCTGGATGGTCTGTACTCAGTTTGTTCAGGCAACCCTGAAGTGCCGCATTTCGTGGGCAAAGCCTTCGTCGCAGGGACCAAGCCTCAACAGCAAGCCGATGCCGACGCCAAAAAACTGCGCAGTTCTGCGGGAGCGGTTGTGATCGCCTCGGAGCTGGACAATAAATCTGCATGGGTACGCACGGGTCAGGTCTATGAACGCATGGCGCTCCAAATGACTTCTCTGAACATTAAATCGGCTTTTTTGAACCAGCCGATCGAAACAACGCAAATCCGCCCGCAATTCCAAAGCGTAATGGGGTTGGGAAGTTCATTGCCGCAATTGCTTGTTCGTTTCGGATACGCAGACTCGATGCCGCGTTCCCTGCGCCGCCCGGCGAATGCGGTGCTGCTTTAAAAGGAGAAACCAATGAAATACCAATCTGCTTTGAAATGGTTGATCCCGCCCATCTTTTTGCTGACCCTCTTCGCCGCCGCAATGGGATTATTCTACGAGACGCCCGGCGAACCCTATCCCTTCACCAATCATCGCGACGAAACCGTGATGCTCAACGGGCATGGACTTTATTTTTACGACACAGTCAGTTCCACCGCTCAGATGCAGGGCAACGACCTGATCACGCTGGTGGTGGGTTTGCCCCTGCTGGCAGTTTCGGCGTGGATGGCGTTTCGCGGCTCCCTGCGCGGACGTCTGCTGCTGACCGGCACACTGGGCTTCATCCTCTACACCTACATGTCCATGGCAACGCTGGCTTCGTTCAACGCGCTTTTCGTTGTCTACATCGCCTTGTTCACACTCAGCATGTACGCCTTCATTCTCAGCATGATGTCCTTTGACTTGAACGACCTGCCACAGCGTTTTTCAGAAAAACTCCCGCGCGGCTGGATCGCTGGACTCTTGTTTGTCATTGCAGGCTTTTTTGCCCTTGCCTGGCTGGGGCGCATCTTCGCCGCATTGCAGGCAGACGCAACCCCCGCCCTCGAAAACACCACCACCATGGTCATTCAATTCATGGACCTGGGCTTGATCGCGCCCGCCGCAGTTTTGGGCGGAATCCTCATCCTGCGCCGCAGCGCGTGGGGCTACCTGCTGGCAGCCATCATGATGACCAAAGGCGTCACCCTCGGACTCGCCGTCAGCACCATGGCAATCAACATGTCGTTGAAGGGCGTTCCCGACAGCCTCGGCATCATGATCCCCTTCCTCGTCATTACCGCCGCAAATCTTTTCATGACCGTCGTCATGCTCAAGAACGTAAAGGAATAACCCATGAACACAACCTATGTCAGAACCAACTTGTGGAATAAATTCTTCCTCACGATATTTGCCCTGCCCTTCGGAATCCTCGTCCTTCTGTTCGCCTTGATTGGCATCCTCGCCAGCCTCGTCATGATCCTCACCCCCATCGGCATGGCGCTCGCCCCAACCTGGTCGGTGCAACTGTTCTATTGGAAATTTGAAACCGCGCTGGATGCCTGGTATCTGCCCATCTTCGGCATCCTGCTGGACTTGTGCCTGTTTCATCTGGCCAAATCAATTTTCCAGTTCGGGCGACAAATTCTAAGTTGATCGGCGAAAAAGGTCCAGTTTATGTCTCCAAAGCTTACTCCATGGCTCATGCTATTTTCCCGCTCTGTGTTCTTTCTGCTTTTTCAAGCTTTGATCGCGCTGGGGCTTGGCATGGCAGGCATATCCTTCGCATGGGATGAATCCGCAAGATGGTGGACGTTCACCGTGCTCTTCACGAATCTTGTATCCCTGTATTTGCTGAACCTTGTTTTCAATGCCGAGGGAAAGCGCTTTTGGGATATCCTCCGTTTTTCGCGCGATACGTGGAAAGCCGATTTACTCCAGGCAATTGGTTTTCTCGTCATCGGTTTGCCGATTGCGGCTGCACCGCGAGAGCCTCTTGCCGCTCTGATTTTTGGCAATGCGTCCGTTGCTACAGAGATGATGTTTCGTCCGCTGCCGACCTGGGCGTTTACGCTGAGTTTCCTTTTTCCGCTCACGATCTGGTTTGCCGAACTGCCCACCTATTTCGGCTACTGTATGCCGCGTCTCGAAGCGCAAATCAAAAACGGCTGGCTTGCCTTGGTCGTTGCGTCACTTTTTCTCGCCGCGCAACACATGTTCCTGCCGCTCATCCTCGACGGCGGTTATCTCCTGTGGCGTTTTGGGATGTTTTTGCCGTTTGCCTTTTTGATCGGTATTGCTCTTAAATTTCGCCCTTCATTGCTACCCTACTTTGTCGTCATCCATACGCTGATGGATATTTCAACTGTTTTAGTTTACTTGACCATATAGTCCAGCCTGTCCGACTGACCAGCCTCCAACTCCCCCGATGGCGGGGGAGTTTTTGCTTCCAAAAGGGTAAGATAAAAATCATGAGGTCACGCTCATAGGAGAAAAACATGAACCGCAAATCTTTAATCATATTCCTGCTCGTCACCTTCGGACTCGCCTGGACTTTATTTTGCATCCCGTTGGCTTTCAAAAGCGATCCCCAATCCGCAACCTACCCGGTTGTCTGGCAGGTTTGTTTTATGGCTGCCATGTGGGCGCCGGGATTGGGCGCGATCTTCGCCACACGCCTGGTGGAAAAGCAACCGGTCATCAAGACTTTGCGCTTGAATACGCTTGGACCAAAGCGTTTCTATCTTTTAGCCTGGTTCCTGCCCGCGATGATGATGACAGTCACCATCGGTGTCAGCGCCCTGCTTGGCACCGGCGTGATAGACACAAACCTGACCTTCCTCCGCGAATCGCTGGCAAAAGCCCCAACAGGAGCGGGAGCCAACCTGCCCCCCGTCGAAATATTAGTCCTGGCGCAAACCGCCTTTGCCCTGATATTGGCTCCATTCATCAATCTGCCTTTTGCCATCGGTGAAGAATTGGGCTGGCGCGGCTTCCTGTTGCCCAGACTCATGCCTCTCGGTCAATGGAAAGCCATCCTGCTCAGCGGCTTGATCTGGGGCATCTGGCACGCTCCCACCACCCTGTTTTATGGCTACAACTTTCCACAACACCCCTATCTGGGACTGCTCCTGCTGCCCTTTGGCTTCGCCTTGCTGGGGGCCATCCTCTCCTGGCTGACGCTGAAAACCCGCAGTCCCTGGGTGGCTGGGCTGGGACACGGCGCTTTCAATGCGACTGCCGGTCTGAGTTTCTTTTTCCTAAAGCCCGGCTTCGACACCGCCCTGGCGGGTTCCCCGCTTGGTCTGGCAGGCTGGATCCCGATGGCGGCGTTGGTCGCCCTGTTGATTTGGACGAAACAATTACCCGTGACTGATTCAGAGGCACAGGCAGGGTAATTCCGAAACCGTTCAACCTGTCCACTTGACCAGTCTCCACCTCCCCCCCTGGCGGGGGAGGTTTTGATTCAGGCAGTCTACAATGAAGACATCTAAATAAACCTTGGAGAATCTCATGAAAAAGTTTTTGAAAGTTTCCGGCATCCTTGCCGCCCTCGCTGTCGTGTTCGTCGCAATCGTCATCCTCCTGACTCCCCGGATGGATCGCTGGGGCGCGACCGACGCGGAAATCAACGCGACCTTCCCCGGCGATGAACTGGTCCCCGCCCCTGCAAGTTTTGTCAACCGCGCTGTGACGATCAACGCCAGTCCCGAAGAAATCCACCCCTGGCTAATTCAAATGGGAGCGGGCAAAGGCGGACTTTACAGCTACACCGCTTTCGAAAACATGATCGGCTGCAAACTGGTCAATGCCGACCGCATCCACGAGGAATGGCAGACGCTCGAAGTCGGCGACAAAGTGGAAATGTGTCCAAACGGAACCCCGCCTGCATACATCGTGGCGCAAATCATCCCGAACGAAGCCATTGTGATGGGACATCAGGAAGGCGGCGAATGGGTCGATCTCTGGCAATTCATCCTCATCCCGCAGGCGGACGGCTCCACGCGTTTGATCCTTCGCACCCGCACCATGATGGTCGGCGGATTTTGGGACATCATCCACCCCGGCGTCTTCGTCATGGAACGCGGACTGCTACTCGGCGTCAAAGAACGCGCCGAAAACATGCAGTAGGGTCTCAAACTTGCAAAAAAACATCCGTCACACTATACTCAAAATATGGAACCCTCCCACCTTTATCAGCAGATTGTAGAATCCATTCGCGACGACATCCTTTCCGGCGCCATAAAACCCGGAGAAGCGTTACCGTCCATGCGCAAGATGACTGAGAAGTGGAACTGCACCACCGGCACCATTCTGCGCGCCTACCAGGAACTCGCGCACCAGGGGCTGATCATCAGTCATGTGGGTAAAGGGACAAAAGTGGTGGATAGCCTGCCGCAACAAAGCCGTTCTCCCCTCCACAAGGCAATCCTGTTCAACCGCACCGAAGCCTTCCTGCTCGAAACGATCACCGCGGGATATCCCCCAGATGAGATCGAACAATCCCTGCGGGCCGCACTGGATCGGTGGAAGGCATTTTCCAACGCGCCTGAGGAACGCCCCGCGCAAGCGCTGCGTTTCATCGGAAGCCACGACCCATCTCTGGCAATGATTGCCGCCCAGTATCACCAAGCCAACCCCGAACTGACCCTGCAATTATCCTTCAGCGGCAGTCTCGGCGGATTGATCGCATTGGCCGAGAAAAAAGCCGACCTTGCAGGCTGTCATCTTTGGGATGAAACCACAGACACCTACAACGAATCGTTTGTCCGCAAGTTATTGCCGGGGCAAAAGGTGGCATTGCTCACGCTGGCGCACCGCCGCGTCGGGTTGATCTTTGAGGCGGGGAATCCGCTTGGGCTGGGCAGGCTCGAAGATTTGGCAAAACCAGGCATCCGCTTTATCAACCGTCAGCAGGGATCGGGCACGCGAGTCTGGCTTGATGCTCAACTTCACCGTATGAGAATCGACACCTCGAATATTGCCGGCTATCAGGATGAAAAGATGACCCATTCCGAAGTGGCACGCGCCGTAAGCAAGGGACAGGCGGAAGTAGGTCTGGGAGTTGAGACCGCCGCGCTGTCTTTTGGGTTGGGCTTTCAATTACTGGCCACCGAACGCTATGACCTGATCATCCCCGCCGACAAATGGGAATTGGACGCAGTGCAGGCGCTCAGGAACTGGCTGGCTGCCCCGCAGGCAAAAACGGAAATCGACAATCTGGGTGGCTACGACACAAAAGAGACAGGCACAGTAAGGTGGGTTTTTTAGGAACGATTTTGCTTTTGGTACAATCATCCTCATGAATTTCGACCGCCCCCCTTTGGGAATTTTTTCCCTCTTTTGGATTTTGACTTCCCTTTTGTTCGTGTCCTGTTCTTCTACTTTCCCCTCCGAGCCAACCCCCAGTTTGGCTGCGCCAGGCGCCCCGGTCATTTCTACGCTGACGCCTTTCCAACCCCAACCCGGAATCTCTGCCAACCCGGCTTTGAACCCAGCCTCGCCACAGATCGAACCGACCTATACGCCCTACCCGACAAAATACGCGCCCGCTGAAAACATGCCAACCCCGGTGGTAATTATCCCTCCTCCCGGCGGCGCCGCCGCACCCAGTTTCAACCTGTTGGATACCATCAACCCCCTAACCGGTCTGCCCGTTTCGGACCCCTCTCTGTTGGAACGCCGCCCAATGGCCATCAAGATTGCCAATTCGCCGGATTACATCCGTCCGCAGTCTGGGCTTTCGCTGGCAGATGTGGCCTTCGAATATTACATCGAATGGGGCGACACCCGCTTCATTGCCGTCCTGTACGGCAACGACTCATCGCTGGTAGGTCCTGTGCGTTCTGGCAGGTATTTCGATGAACATGTCGCCCGCATGTACAACGCCTTTCTCATGTTCAAATTTGCCGACCCCCGCGAATATTCCTACCTGCAAAATTCCACGCTGAATGAGTTTCTGATTGTGCCGGGCAACGGCCCCTGCCCGCCTTATATATTCGGCCCGCAAAGCCGCGACGACTACAACAACTTCTTCTTCAACACCGTCAAATGGGCGAATTGCGCGGCAAGGATGGGGTTGGATAACTCAAAGCCAAACCTGCGGAACGGTTTTTTCGCAGACTTTGTGGTCGAGAGCGACCTCATTGCCCACCGCATTTATTCCTATTATTCGAGATACAGCTACAACTACTGGGACTACGATGCCGCCACGCATAAATATTTCCGTTATCAGGAAGCCAACGATATCGTCGATAAAAAGAGCGAAGCCTATGCCCCCCTTTCCGATGCGCAGACCGGCCTGCCTGTAACAGCGGCGAACGTGGTCGTTTTGTTCGTGCCGTACACCTTCGAAAACCAGTATGACGCCGACGATGAGGTCTATCACATCGACTTGTTAGACTCGGGCAATGCCTACGTCTTCCGAGATGGATATGCCACGCCCGCCATCTGGAAGCGTACCGATGTAAATCAACCCCTTCTACTCACCACACTGACCGGCGTTCCTATCTACCTGCGCCCCGGGCAAACCTTTTATCAAGTACTGGGTTTTACCTCGACTTATACCCAATCGGGTTCAGATTGGCGCTTTGTTTTTAAAACTCCATGAGGGCAAGGTTCCCTTCACCTCGTTTTAAACACGCCCTATCGCTTTTGGGGAAGCAAATTTTGCATGAGCGAAACCAATTCTTTAAGTTTTACCGGCTTGCTGAGGTACTCGTTTGCGCCTGCCGCCAGACAGCGTTCGCGATCCCCGGACATGGCCAGGGCGGTCACCGCAATGATTGGGATGGGGGCGACTGCGGCATCCTGATGTGCGCGGATGCGGCGAATAGTCTCCAGTCCATCCATGCCGGGCATTTGAATATCCATCAGGATGAGGTCAGGCCGATCTTGCGAAATTTTGGCGAGCAGTTCTTTCCCGCTGTAGGCTTTGATCGTGCGATAGTTTTGCGCTTCGAGGAAGTCCGCCATCATATCCAGCAGAATCTGGTTATCGTCGGTGAGCATGATCAATTGTTGTTGGAGAGCCTCCTCTCTTTCCGCTTTCTGCTGGCTGGTTTCATTTGCAGAGGGAGACTCAAAAGCGGCGGCGTTTTGCAGATTCCAGGGCAGGGTAACGATAAAGCGACTGCCTTCTCCAAAAACGCTTTCGACCGTCACACTGCCATTGTGGAGTTCGACCAGCCGCCGTACGAGCGAAAGCCCCAGTCCGGTGCCTGAATACTCGCGAGCCAGGCTGCTGTCGATTTGCGTGAAGGGCTGGAAGAGCCTGGGCAGGTTTTCGGGTTTGATGCCGATGCCTTTGTCCCACACCACCAGCCTGACTTGTTGATTCGCTCCATCGGGTTCCACATCAAGCCCTAATTCGCCGTTTTCATGGGTGAATTTAATGGCGTTGCTGAGCAGGTTGACGATGACCTGTTTGAGGCGTCTGGCATCCACATTGAGGATGATGGGGTCGAGCGGCGCGGAATAATTGACATGCTGGCGTTTTTGGTTCGCCATGCCCTTGGTCAACTGCAGGCTGGCCTGGCAGATATCTGCGAGGGAGCAGGGCAGGAACTTGATATCGAGTTTGCCCGCTTCGATCTTGGACAGATCGAGAATATCGTTGATGAGAGTCAAGAGGTGGTTTCCGCTGTCTTGTATATTTCTGAGCGCCTTCCTTTGTTTGTTGTTTATTCCGCCGTAGATGTCCAATTGCAGGGCTTCGGAGAGACCGAGGATGCCGGTCAGCGGGGTGCGCAGTTCATGGCTCATGCTGGCAAGGAATTCATCCTTGATCTGCATGGCTTTTTCCATCGCGCTGTTGGCGGCGCTTATGCGCTCGTAACTTTCGCGCAGGGCTTTTTCAGCCAGTTTTTCAGCGGTGATATCCTGCGCTACGCCGATGATATTCTCCGGCAGGCCTTCGGCATCGCGCAAGACGATTCCGTGCCCTTTGACATGACAAAGAGAGCCATCGCCGCGCATGACGCGATATTCAATCTGTCCCTCTACCATGCCCGCCAGAGTTTCCTGGGTGAAATTTAGCAAAGCGGAGGTATCTTCAGGATGCACGATGGACAGGAAAGATTCCATGCTGCTTTCAAAGGTATCTGCATTTTGCCCATAGATGGCATACATCTGTTTGTCCCAGAACAACTGCCCGGTCTTGATGTTCCAGTCCCATACGCCAAGTTTGGCGGCGCGGGTGGCCAGTTCCAGGCGCTGACCGATGGTTTCGATCTCTGAGGTGCGTTGCTGAACGCGCTCTTCCAACGTGTGGTTCAATTCCTGAAGCTCCTGTTGAATGATCTTGATATAGTCGATGTCGGTGGCGTTGATCAGTACCTGCGAGACCTCGCCGCTTTCATTGTGGATGGGTTGCAGGGAAATGTGGTACCAGCGCTTCATGCCCCGTATGAAGTTTCGAGTCTCGCGCACGATCGAAGCGTCTTCCTCAAAAACTTTGCGGATGAACTCCAGTTCCTGATCGGCGTATTCGCTCGGAAAGATATCGTATATGGATTTTCCAACCAATTCCGAAGGGGAGCCGCCGAGGTCGTTTGCGGCCAGGTCGTTCAGGTAGAGAATCTTTCCATTTACATCCACGGTAACGATGACGCTGCTGAGTGTCTCCATTAACCCGCGGTATTTCTCCTCGCTGGAACGCAAAGCCTGCTCTGCCCGTTTGCGCAGAACAACATCGAAGGCGTCTTCGGCAAGACGTTTCACCATTTCGAGGTCGTGCTCATCGTAGTCTCGCGCTTTGTTTCCCACTCCGATTGCCGCGACAATTTTATGGTTGCGTTTGATCGGCAGGGTGATCAGGCGTGTGACGGGCGCGTGCCCTGTGGGGAGTTCGCGGCGGCCGGGCGCGCTGGCGTAATCGTTATAAATGCGCGGTTCGCCGCTGCGAATGCCGTCTGCCCAGATTCCGGCTTGCGTCACAGGGTAATGCTGGCCCTTTCCCTCTGCCGAGCACATATTGTTGATTGTGTTGGTGGACCAGGTTTGCAGGCGGATGGTGTCCTGGTTGTCATCTACAAAGTGGAAGAAGCCGATCTGGCTTTCGGTGAGCGCTTCGGCTTCGTCGAGCATGGCGCGCATGAGGGTGTCCATATCCATGTTTTGATAGGACAGGTTGGCGAATTTTAGCCGCGCCTGGGTATGACCTTCCTGCCGCTTGTGTTCGGTAACATCGAGATGTGTTCCAAACATGCGCAGGGGTTTGCCTTCGGCGTCCCATTCCATCACCTTGCCGCGGTCGATCACCCAGACCCATGAGCCGTTTTTGTGTCTCATGCGGGCTTCACACTCGTAATATTCTGTCTCGCCTGAAAAATGCTTTTGCAGAAGCTCGTCAGAAACTTTCAGGTCGTCCGGATGGCAGAGGTTTGCCCAGGTCTGGATGTTGATGGGTTCGAGTTCCTGCAAGGAATAGCCGAGGATTTCCGCCCAGCGTTCGTTGAAGACCGTTTCACCACTTTGCACGTTCCAATCCCAGGTGGCCGCATTCGCGCCCTTGAGCGCCATTTCCATCCGTAATTGGCTGTCGCGCAGGTTCTTCTGGTTCTGCGTGCTCTCTGTAATATCGTAGATGAGGGAGAACAGCAGGGTGGTTTTGTTGCTGGTGATGGGGTGCGAACGGACCTCAACGGTGCGGACTTCTCCGCTTGCCAGGCGGTGCGGGAAGATGAAATAATTCCGCTCCTCACGCTCTGCCCGCCGTCTTTCCTCTGCCACCTGTTCGGGGGGAAGTTGGTTGATGTCGGTAATTTTCATGGAGACAAGCTGTTCGCGCGAGTACCCGTAAAACATGGCGGCTGAGCGGTTGGCTTCCACAATCTGCCCGGAATCCGGCTCGATCAGCAGCATGATGGCGTTGCTGGATTCAAACAGCGAGCGGAAACGTTCCTCGCTTTCCCGTAGTTTTTCCTCCGCCTGCTTGCGTTCGGTGATGTCGCGCCCATAGATCGCCGCCCGCCGTATCACCCCATCGTGATCGATGATCGGGTAGATGCTGTTTTCGATCCATGCCCCAAAACGCTCATCTTCGAAGATGGCCGGTTTGGCGCTGGAAACGACAGCCTTCACTCGTTCCTTTCTCTTCTCGCCGACATCGGCGGGAATGAAGTTGTAAATGTTCGAGCCAATCAGGTCTTCAACGCGTTTCCCCAAACGAATGGCGGTGGTCTGGTTCGCGGCGATGACCTTGCCTTCGACCTCCATCAGGAAGACCGATTCGGTGGCGGCATTGAGGAGCGCCCCGGCGGTTTCATGACTCGCACGCAAGCCTTCATACGCCTGGGATAGTTCACGATACGTCTCTTCCAGTTTGACGCGTTCTTCATTGAGTTTGCGAAAACGGTCTAGGTTCGTCAGCGTGCGCAGACGGACGCGCAGTTCGAGCGGGTCAACGGGCTTGGAGATAAAATCGTCGGCGCCGGCTTGCAACCCATTCAGTTTTGCCTGACGGTCATTCAGCGCGGTAATCAGAATGATCGGC
>CAILWD010000496.1 GCA_903837815.1 uncultured Chloroflexota bacterium
AAGGCATTAATATCGGCGCCCGCTGCGACAACCAGTCCTGTATTGCGATTGCCGTTAAATACATTCAAGCCATCAAGAGAAAAGCCGGCAGGGGTGTATAGTTCCGCGCCGCCGCCGCCGCTCCCATTGGTCAATCCGTTTTGATTGGCGGTGATATTTTCGGCATCAATATTGCCGCCGGCGTCGATATACAAGCCGACGTCAGCGTTGTTATTAAATACATTGCCGCCATTCATAGTCAGCCCCCCCAAGACATTCAAAACTGCACCGGCGGCGTTATTATTACTGGCTGTGATATTCTCAAGGTAAACATCAGAGTTGGAAGCAATCAGAAGTCCTTCATACCCATTGCCGCTGAAATTATTTGCCGTCCCATTCAAGGATACTTCGAGTACTGCCGTCAAGTCAGCGCCGTTGGCATCGTTGTTACTGGCGGAAAAACTGCCGG
Organism: uncultured Chloroflexota bacterium; assembly: GCA_903837815.1. GTDB lineage: Bacteria > Chloroflexota > Anaerolineae > Anaerolineales > Villigracilaceae > Villigracilis. The sequence goes on from CAILWD010000496.1 coordinate 449, forward strand.
AGTTAATATCGATTTCGCCGGAAGAATCAATGATCAATCCACTGCCGCCTAGATTGCCATTAAAAGCATTTGTCAACCCAATCAGCGATACGTTACTTCCAGCAGTCAGGTCAGCGCCATTCGCGTCATTGTTGCTGGCAGAAAAGCTACCGGAGTTAATGTTGATTTCGTCGGAAGAATCGATCACCAGACCGCTGCCGCCGAGGTTGTCGTCGAAGGCATTGTCGCCGAAAAGCGCAGTGGCGGCGCCACTTGTTAAATCAGCACCGCTGCCACCATTACCGTTCGCTGTGATATTTTCGGCATTAATGTCAGCCGAAGCATCCGCCTTTAGACCGGTTTGGAGGTTATCTTCGAAAACATTCCAGCCCGTCAGCGTAACACTGCCACTGCCCGAAGTAAGGTCTGCGCCAACGCCGCTGACAAGCCCCAAGCCGTTGCTGCTGGCAGATACATTCTGAAGGGCGACGTTACCATCTGCAAATACAACAATTCCAGACTGGTCATTGTTAGTCGAGATTACATCCTGGAGGGTGACATCGCCTGAAGTTTGGAGTTCCAACCCGATTCCATTGGCTCCGTTGATGGTAATATTATTGATGGTAATTTTATTATCCCAATTAGTGATCGAGATGGGAACTATGAATACCGAAGGCGCCGCCAGTACATTGCTCCCGATGGTTGAAGTACCGTCCCAACCGCCTTGCAAGGTCAGGGCTGAGCCGTTCCAACTGGGGAAAATCGTGTCGTCAATTACGATGGCGGAAGCGGAGAAATCATCGCCCATAATCCAAATCGTACCATCTTTAGCGGCGTCGAAATTCAAAGCGTTGCCGGCTTCGATATCGATTATCAGAGATAACAAGTCGATGTAACTGTCGGTACATCCTGCGCCCCCAGCAACGGGACCGGCTCCATCTTCACACCAGATAGGATCGCCAGCGGCAAAAACATTCGCTGCCGCCTGCGTTGCAAGCGGCGCAACTTCTCCATCTGCAACCACAAAAACATCGGTTTCCTGCGGCAGTTGATCAAGAATCTCAGGGAGGGTTACAGTTGATGTCTCCGCCTCTATCCCAGCAGATTCGGCGTCTGTAACAGTGGCTTCGGCTGAATTTTCTACAGGCTCGGTCGTTGAAACTGGTTCTTCCGTAGCCGGCGGAACGGCATCCTCTGCGAAAACCGCTTTCGTCTCTACAATGGATAAGAGCAATGAAATCAATACAGCCAGAGCCAATAATCTAAATTTAATGTTGCGTTTCATATTCTAACTCTCCAAACTCAAAACAAAAAACCTAATTACACTATAATACCAATTTTCAAAAATTACAATGAACTTATGGGGGATGTCCTATTTTCCGTCATTTTTATGTGATAGAAATAACAAATTAGATCGAACAAAAAGTTGTCAGACAGTTTAGTTAGATAACGCAAAAATTCTTGATGCCCAGTTTGTCGATGGAATCACAAGCCGAAAGGCTGCCCTTCGGCTTGTATCTGCCCAATCCAAAGCCAGGTTGGGGTTGGGTCGCTCTGTTATAATATCTCCATGATCAAGCAAGACCATCTCGGGTTACCTTTGGGGTATAAAGTTGTTTCCTTTTCTTCTCATTACACCCTATGCTTGTTTGCAATTTTTTCCACTTCAAGATAAAGCCGGAGCATAAGTGATATGTCTTCCACCCTCAAAATTACCTTGCTGGTTTTTGTTATCTTCCTTGCGGTTTCGTCGTGTCAGGCAAAATCTATAGTAGGGCAATCCACGGCAACCACCCAGCCAATTGCGCCGCCTTCGCCAACCCAACAGCAAACTGCCACAGCTACATTCACCACCACACCTGTTGCCACGGCTACCGCCACTCCATACCCCTCTTTTTCCGCAAGTGTTGAATTGGATGAATTGGTTTACGAATTTGAAGATCCCGAAAATGGGATATATCCTGTTTGGAGTTTCGGTTCCAGCCTGATTGCCGGAAATACCAGTCAGACTTTTATCAGCGGGGTATCATTGGTTGGCGAGGTCGCGCCTCCAAACAATATTCAATGTGTGATATATGAACGCACTCCGGGCGGTTGGCAGAGGCGCATCCGAATGTCTGAAACAACGCGTGAGCCTTGTCCAATCGCCATCGACGAAAAACATCTATGGGTTTCCACAAACCCTGCGCGGGGGGAATTATCTGAACCCCAGTTGCTACGCTTCGATTTGGCGGCTTTAGAGACCCCGCCTGAAACCCTTAAACCGGAATGGATCGATGACTATCATGAATTTACAGCATGGTCATATCGAGGACTAGGGGTCGATTCGACCAACGGTGAAGGCTTGGTAATGAACATTTCAGGCTATCAGTCTCAATATTGGGCGTATCTTGATAAAGCGGGAAACTGGAGCGCAACAGGTCAATTGTTTTTTCCTCCAATAAAATTTCCTGATCAAACAACGCCCGCCGCCGACGAGAATAACCCTCTGCGCAAATTACGTCTTTCATATCCGTCGCTGGCGTTGCGGGATCGTCATGCGTATGTATTGGCTGTGAGCGATATTGAAGCCCAAGATGAGATTGTGAGAACCTATCTCGAGAACAGAAATGAATCCACGTATTTATTTCAACAGCTCTATTTTGCCTGGACAGACGACATTACCAGCCAACCCTTTTCCGAGTGGACAGAACTCGTTAACCTTGAACCTGCTGGCAGCGCACAAAACCAGGATGTCTGGATTGCTCCCGACGGCACTATCCACCTGTTGTGGACGGAAAGTACATTGGATTCACGCCTTGAGTTCTTTTTCCCTGAGACTCAGGAGCAAACTTCACTTTGGCACGCCACAATGCGCGAAGGTAGTCTAATATCCAAGGAAAAACTAGCCGACTCTGAGTCTACCGGTTTAGACACGGTACTGGCTAGATTCTTTGAAAACCCAGAAGGGCGTTTATTTGTCTTCTACTCTGCCTATGATGCCTTTGGCAGTGGCAACAACGGGCTGATGGAACTCTACTCTGACGGCAAACACAGTCGCGCTTTTAAATTAAATATGCAAAATACATTGGTCTGGTTTCTCTCTGCCGGCCAAAGAGACGGTGTGAAACCATCGCCATTTCTTGACCTGGTTGGCATTGCAGATTGGGGCGATCCAGACGTCCGCTATGTAAGGATCAAAGTAGAGTAACTGGAGTCGCCGATGAATCTCAAAGTCGCATATATCATGTCACGGTTTCCGCATCTGCCAGAAACCTTTATTTTGCGCGAGATGATGGAAGTGGAACGTCAGGGTGGGCAGATATCGCTCTACCCCCTAATGATACAAAACCAGACTGTGGTTCACCCAGAAGCGCTGAACTGGATACCACGCGCTAATCGTTTCCCATGGATGTCGGAGGAAATCCTCCAATCCAACTGGAAATTCTTATCCTCACACCCTGCTCAATACGCCGCTCTGGTCTGGAAGGCGCTTTGGGGGAACTTATCCAGCCCCAATTTTTTCCTCCGCGCGCTTGCAATATTTCCAAAAGCGGTATGCATGGCCGAACGCATGAAGGCTGAGGGCATTAATCATATCCATGCACACTATGCCACCCACCCGGCCCTCGCCGCATGGATCATCCACAGGCTAACCGGCATTCCGTACAGCATCACCGTCCACGCGCATGATATTTATGTAGATCGCACAATGCTTGGGCCAAAAATTCGAGATGCGGCGTTTGTGGCGGCAATTTCGGAGTTTAATAAACAATTCATCGCAAAACATCTTGGGAAGTGGACGTTGGATAAAACCCACATCATCCACTGCGGTATCCAGCCTGAAAAATACAGACAAGCGGAACGAAAAGGATCAGAGAGGTTTGAAATTGTCAGCATTGGCAGTTTACAACCCTATAAAGGCCAACGGTATCTCATCGAATCTTGCGCAAATTTACGCGATCAGGGATTGAATTTCCGTTGTCGAATAATCGGCGGCGGCGAGCTCTTGTCTGATTTAAAAAATCTTGTGGCTGCCAGAAATTTAGAAGACCATGTCGTTTTGACAGGGCCGCAAACCCAGGATGCTGTCTCGACAATGCTCAGTGAAGCCGATTGTTATATACAACCCAGCGTTGTAACCTCTTCAGGAAAAATGGAAGGCATACCTGTTGCCCTGATGGAAGCCATGGCATGTGGGTTGCCGGTTGTTGCAACAAATATTTCGGGAATTCCAGAACTTGTGCGCCCTGGTGAAACGGGCTGGCTCGTGCCCGAAAAGGAAGCGCGCAAACTGGCGGAAACCATAGCGGAAATAATCGCTCATCCGGCTGAAGCGCGCAGACGGTCGCAGGCCGGCAGGGAATTGGTATATCGAGAATTTAATCTTCAGAAGAACAGCGAAGAGTTGCTTTTCCTTTTTGCCAATTCTGCGAACGCGCAGGAAACGAAAAATAAAATCGCCCAAGCATAAACCGCCGCACTGTCCATTTTATTTATTTATTTTTTCTGCCTTATAAACCCTTTTGCAGGATACAAAAACGCCAAGTGCGCGGATTGTAAATGATTCTTTCAACTTTCTTCCGCGCTACTTGGTGTTATATTTGAAATACGGGTGGTATATTAATTAGGTCTTTCCCGTAGTTTTATGTCTTTTGCTCATGATAAAGGCAAAGACAAATATCGCCACCATGACAAGCAAAACAACCAATATGGCCGTCAAAATAAGACTGCGGGTTTTCGCAAATGAAGCCTCAGATACCGAGGCGCTATCAACGGTTGGAGTTTCTGAAATTACGATTTCAGCGCCTACTCCAGTTGCCAGACGACCAATCCCCGTTCCCGTGCGCGTGTCAACAACCAAAGTTTGTGTCGCATCAACCGACGCAAAGTTACCGCTCAGGGTATCTCGAAGCCGATCATCGAGGAGCGCGGAAATCGCCATTTTCACGCCATCCACGGTTGTACCACCAACAAACATGATAGCATTCTGGGTATTCCAAGGCGCAGGGAATAATTCCAAATATCCCAGATCTTTCGCATCTGCCACGCGATAAATAACCTGCTGGTTTTGTAAAAATGCGACGTTGCTGCCTGGCTCAAAGGAAGCCGGCATGGCAGTTTTCATCTCCTGCAAAATGGGCAGGTCGCTGGGTTTCCCGACGACAATCAAATTACTGGCTTGGTATTTTTCAGGGGGAATGGAGCCATCAAAGCCCACGTCAAAAGCAATTACAGCTCCTGTCGCGCTTTTGCCAAAATCGTAAGCCAGTTTGCCGACCGAAGGCCATATTTCTGCAGATTGAGGAGGAAGGACCAGCAAAGTATTTGAAAGCGAAGGGTTATTGCTGAATGGAACAGGGAAATTTTTCAAATTCTTGATGGCTTTGACATCCACATCAGCCGAACGCAAAGGTAGATGCAGGTATGATTCTTCGTACAGCGTAAGCCATAAAGTACTGTTGGAGAATACCGCACAAATATTGGTTGGCAGCAGTTCTGCCTGTATTTCCATCTTGTTTAGGCCGGTACGAAAAACACTGGTTGGGACATTGACGCGGGTTGTTACCTGTGAGTTGTTTACCGCATCGAAGCGAGCGCTGCCAACAAGCTGGTTGTTTAGATTAACAACCAGTCCCGAGCGATTGGTATCCACCAGCGCCGAATTACTATATGACAGTTCAATGTAAGTGGGTGAGATTGGAACCTCTCCGGGCGGAATCACAAATTCGTATACAAAGTAATTTGTGCCAATTCCAGAACTGCTTGCGGTTGCATAACCCAGGTCGGAAAACGAATAGTTAAGCGTATCCAGCGCATTTCCGTTCACTTGCGTTTGCGTGCCAGGACGAATGCCTACGTTATAAGTCACGGGGTTTACCTGGGCAACAAACGAAACGGATGAATTTTTAGCGGTTTGCAAGTTGCCTGTTGTGGCTGCCTGGGCTGCTCTGATAACCGCTTCGCCGGTGTTTCCGCTGATCAACAAAGCCGCCTTAGCCTGATTCCATGGAGAAGGCGCTATTTCCAAAACTCCGTCTTCGGGTTGCATTTCAGGCGATACAAGCTTAGCGCTATTATCAAATGGCAATGGCCAGGATACAGGCTTGGAAACGCCCAGATTGACGGATTTCCCGACAAAAATCAGGTTTGATTCGGCCAACTGCGTTTCTGTGATCATGCTGGCCGGGAGCATTTCCAGGGTCAAATTACCCTGCGTCATTCGGCCAAAGCCTGCCATCACTAATAAGGCGGCCTGTAATTCCTCGGCGGACGCATTATCAGGCACAATTAACAAAGCCGGGTTGGCGAAATTAACGTCAGGTTGATATATAGGCCAGGGCAATAAACGCAAGTCAGAAGCGACGGAGCCTTCCGCATATAAAAGCGAAACGCTGGATTCCGAGCGAATCGCAATTGTGGTATGGTGTTGGTCAAACAGGCAGTCACTAACTGCGTTCAGGAAGAAAGAAATTTCCATCCGGCCATCCCGGCTTTCCGAAATAAGGGATTTTTGGTCAAGGGGGATGGAATATGCTATGTTTTGCCCAATTTGTAAAGGCACGCTTTTTTCAAAATTACCATTAAAGTAAACATCGAGCGTGCCGCCCAAATAACCTGAGCCGGTTGACAAATTGCTGCTGGCGTTGCCGGTTGCCGTGGTATCGATAAAGAGGGTAATGGCGGTTCCCTCCTGCAAGACCCAGTTGACCGGGAGGCTGAACACTATTGACTTCGCGTCGTACGGGCCTTCCATTACCAGGTCCGCATTCCCTAATTCTTCAAATGTGTACGTAATTGGGCCTGCAGTTTGAGCAAGCGCCCGGGCAGTTCCCAATGTCGAAACAAGGGAGAATATCAGGGCAAACAGGATAAAAATATTAAAACCACGGCGGCTAAAAGTTTTCATAAGAAACTCCTGCGCTTGTAGCGCGTTTTAGATAAAACGATATTCTGAAAATGGAAGCGAAAAAGGCTGGCCTTTTTCGCAAGTCTTTCACCTTTCGCCGCGCGCGAAAGGCGCAACATTCAGTTCATTGCTCAATGGCGATCTGGAAGACGAGGGCATCAGTATCTTTTTCTTCACCGCTTGGCGGGAAACCAAATCCAGCGCAAGCGCGATGCCAATCAATAGATAAAAATAGCGTGGGTAGGCGCCATGAATAAAAATGGCAGCAAACATGTATGCAAAAAAGCCCGACCCGAATCCGGTTATCAAGTCGACCATATCAGCCTGCCCGGCAGCCAAAAATCGTTTTCGTGCCTGCAAAATCGTACGGGCCGATACAATGACCATGGCCATGAAAACAGTAAGCCCAACAAGGCCGGTTTCGGCGGCAACTTCAAGATATAAATTATGAGCAGCGGTTTCTGTCTCCATCGCCAGTCCACTTAACCTGGAGTACTGTCCGAATGAATTTTCATAGTTATTCAATCCAACGCCAAAGAGCGGGTTGGAACGGATCATTTCGTAGGCGGTTATGTTTGCACTGGCGCGTCCTCTTAAAGCCATGTCTTCGGTTCGCAAGCTTCCAGGGGTCGAGAAAAATTCCTGTAAAGAGAAAATCCGTTCGACATAATTTTTGGGGGCGACCACAAAAACAGCGATTAAGGCCAGGATGATCAAAGGGACGTGATAAACCTTGGGGCGATAAACATACATAAACGCAATCAACGCGACTATCAGAGCCAGAAACCCGCCACGGGAATAGGTGAGCACAACGGAAAAACCGCTCGCCCCAAGCGACCACAAAGCTAAAAGGCGGAGCCAAATGTTTTTTTCGTGAAGAGTCCGTTCGAGAGCAATGAAAGTAATTACAGCCATAATTTGAGCATAGAAATTGGGGTCGCTAATTGGGCCGGCAATTCTGTAGTCATTGCTGTCTCCAACGATGTTTTGGATGCTTGCCTCGGCAAATCCCCAGTAATTGTTTTGAAAGGTGCCGGTGAGATATTGCCAAACGGAGATGGAGCCGAGGAAAATTCCCACGAACATGAGTGTCCAAAGCGAGATTCTAAAGGAGGAGGTTTTTGTCAGCATGATGACAACCACCACAGTGATAAGGGCGTCTTTAATAAAGTTGCTTAGATCTTCAATAACCTTGGAAGTCTCCGGCGCATAGATCACGGAACCAAGTCCAATCAACCCGTAAAGGCCAACCAAAAGTGAGGGCCTTTGCCAACCCTTTGGCGGCTCATGAAAAAGCGCCCAACGCATAAAAATGGTGCCGGCCAGCAATGCAATAAAAAATTTTGCGACTGAAGGCGCTCCATAATCCTGGACAGCGATGTCGGAAAGCCGGGTATAGGTCAAAAAGATCAGTAAAGCCAATCCGAATTCAGGGGAAAGGATGGTAAATATAAAAGCGATTAAACCGACCAACCCCAGGATGACAACAACATGTTTTTGCAATTCAACAATCAGCACACCAGAGCCCACGCCTATCACAAGAGCCAGTAGCAGGAAAATGTCCAAATACGGTCTGGCCCGTTCTGCAATCGATTTTAAAAGCGGTTCCAGGTAGGTTGCCATACGTTATATGACCTGGTTCGCCTTAAGGAGGTATAGGCCGCCGCCTTTCTTTGCCATTTCCAGCGCCCAATTGGTATTTCCGGTCAACGTGTCGGCGGTATCGCCAATGCGATATTCTGCAATGCCAATCTTGGGCTTAAGGACAAGGTCTTCTCCAGAGATGTCGATTTTTATTGGTACCGAAAGCGCGATCTTGATGCGATCCATTGTATTGAAAGCGGCAACACCCGGGGTTTCAGAAAGCAACACCATAAAATCGACGTCATCCCAGCGTCCAACCAAATCGTTGCCACGCAATTGATTTTTCAAGGTCTGGGTGACATGACGCAAGATGTTTTCAAGGGTTGATTGGGGTAAAACACCGACATAGTCAATCAAACCGTCAAGGTGAACAATGCAAAGGGAAAAATCAGTGGTGGAAGCCAGGGCAACATCCTGCAGTTTACTTTCAAAAAAGTCGCGTTTGAGAGCCAAAGAAGCGGCATCCAAGTTTCGTACCCGAATAAAGTTCTCAATTGGGGTTCGCAATAATTCACGAAACAGAGCCAAGGCAATGCCAATGGCCAGCCCAATTACCAACGCAACGCCGGCGTCACGAATTGGCTGAGGCGAAACCGGCTTGATAGGCACAATGGCCGCATCAAGCATTGCCACATCATAAACCTGGTAAAGCGATTCTGCGTACTCTACAGCCTGTTGGCCAACACTATTGGCAAGCAGGGCAACCAGTTTTGGGTCTGACCCTGTAACTAAAAATTGAATGATGTTTGTATCTGGCAATACCACCGCGCTATATTTATAATTTTTGATTTGATCCTGCGTCAATCCCAAAAGGGTAACTGTCTCATTTAACATGCGCGAGCTATTTAGAATTTCAGCATAGGTGGTGATCACAGTGCGCTTGTCAAGTGTGTCAAGGCCGTAAATCACATTACTGCCATCACTTAGATAAACCGGGTTCGGTGAAACAATGAAACGCGCTGTCGCACTGTAGACAGGCACAGTTACATAAGCAGCAATCAATGCCGCAATGACGGCAGAAAGTCCCGTCATTACCGCAATCCACCAACTTCTTAGTAACATTTGAAAATATAGTTTGATTTCCATAGAGTTTCGCCTTCAAAAATAATAGGGATCACATTTTCTTTGGATGCGGGCATTCCTCAATTACAGCCCAAATAGCAAATGTATCCATAATCCTCACTAGCAGACGTTGGTCAAACATTTTTCTTGTGTATAATTGGTTTTAAAAATACCTTTCAATTTTGATAAGTTATTCTGGAGTCATTTTATCAAATATTGCGCGGTCATTCATGTTAATCTCATATTATTCTCATGAAACTGCGTATAAACCAAGATAATATTACCACCAATTATGAAACGGCATCATGCAAATTCATACATGCCCCCCCTTTCAATTGCTAACCAAGCGGCAAAACCCTGTGAAATATTAAACTACCAAGGAGAAAACTTTGTGCGGCATTAGCGGGTTTTACGGAAATATTGGCTCTCTCGAATTCCAAACGTCGCTTATTCAGCAGATGACGGACTGCCTTTCTCATCGCGGGCCAGACGGCAGTGATTACTGGTGCGAAAAAGGAATAGGGCTGGGTCACCGACGTCTGGCAATTATTGACCTGGATACAGGACACCAGCCGATGTGGGATGCAGCCCACCAACAGGTAATTGTTTTCAACGGTGAAATCTACAATTACCCCGAGATCAAAGAAGAATTGCTTGCGCGCGGATATAAATTCCTGACATCCTCAGACACCGAAATTATCCCCGCTGTGCTGCGTGAATGGGGAATGGAACAGGGATTACTTAAGTTGCGCGGCATGTTTGCCTTTGCTTTGTACGACACTCAAAGCAAGCGGTTATTATTGGCGCGAGATCGGGTGGGCATCAAGCCATTATATTGGACCGAAAAAAATGGAGGCATTTATTTTGCTTCCGAACAAAAATCCCTCCTTGAACCAGGCATTGTCGAGCTTGTTCCAGACCCAGTCAGCGTCCATGACTATTTGTCGCTTGGCTATTCGCTGGCTCCGCGCACTTGTTGGCGAGATATTTCGCTTTTATTGCCGGGGAGTTGGATTGAATTTAGCCCCGAAGGCCGCCGTCAAGGCACCTACTGGCAATGGACAGCCCGTCCGGAAGATGGAATCTCTGAACAGCAATGGCTGGATGAATTTGAGGCAACCTTTTCGGATTCGCTTCGCGCTCATTTACTTTCAGATGTTCCATTAGGAGCCTTTCTCTCCGGCGGAATAGACTCGTCGCTGGTGGTCGCATTACTGGCGCGCAGCCAAGTATCGGATTTAAACACTTTCAACGTCACATTTGATCAGCCCGGTTTTGACGAATCTCCCTACGCCCGCGCTGTGGCAGAACAATACCATACCCTTCACCAGGAAATCGCGGTGCAAGCGAGCAACTCCAGTCCCGATCTACTGGCAAAGGTCATGGAACAATTTGATGAACCATTTGGAGATACAGCCAGTTTGCCCAATTATCTGCTTGCACAGGCAACCGCACAAAGGGTCAAGGTTGTTCTCTCCGGCGATGGTGGAGACGAATTACTGGGGGGATATCCCATGTACCAGCGCATCCGCTACATCGAACACCTTTCGTCTTTAAGTTGGATGAACCCCCTCGTTTCTCCAATACTGCGCGGCTCTCAACGAACGGGAAGAGAATTATTCGGGAAACTATTCCGACTCTGGGATCACTCCCAGGGGCAACCCGCAGAACGTTTGACAAAACCGATCAGCCTATATTCGGATTTTGATCTGGCAGCCAGTTACACACCAGACTTTGCAGAGCCGGCGCTCTCTGGCGGGCCAACCTGGTCTCGCGTTGCGCCATATACTGCCACAACAACAAAAGAACCGCTTGACCGATTCCTGACCTTTGACTTGCGTCTGCGCTTGCAGGCAGGCTACCTGCGTAAAGTAGACATCACCAGTTCTGCGCATGGGCTGGAAACTCGGGTGCCATTTCTCGACAATTCGATGCTCGAACTCTCCGAACGCATCCCAACAAGCCTAAAACTCAAGGGAGGGCAAACAAAATACCTGGCGTACAAGGCCGCGCGTAAATACCTGCCGCCGCAGGTTGTAAACCGCCCCAAACACGGATTCAACTTTCCGTTTGATCATTGGAGCAGCGCTCCTGCCACGCTTGATTACCTGCGCGGGCTGCTCTTTTCGCAAGAGTCGCGCTGGGTCCGGTGGCTCCATCCGCATTTCGCCGATGAACCCTGGGCGGTATTTACCCGCGAAAAAACAAACCCAATCCTCACCCGGGCAAGCGCCTACATCCGTATTTACAACCTAACCGCCTTGGAAGTCTGGCTTCGCAAATGGCATCTGGCATAATTTCCAAATATAATACTGTTAAACTGCGGGGACGCCGCACCAAACACAACACCCGCCATAAATTGTTTGGTTTGGAGTTAACGGAACAGTCAGTACGGTATATTACTTTTTAATGGTCGAATGGATCAACAAAAGGTCGAGCCTGCCTGCTTTTATCAAATCCTTGCCACGCCACTTTCAGAACAAGGTTAGAATCTTAATTACTAAGGTGTGTTTATGTTACAGTTCCATGATGCAAATCAATTGTTGTCGATTTCAAAGTTATTTGAAAAACGTGTCGAGAGTCAACCTGATGCAATCGCAGTGGAATTCTACAATGAGCGGATGACCTATTTCGAATTAAATCGTCGGGCCAATCAACTGGCGCGTTATTTGCTATCCAAAGGGATTAAACAACAGGATTGCATTGGTCTTTGCATAGAGCGGTCGCTTGAAATGGTCATTGGCATTATGGGAATTCTCAAGGCGGGCGCCGCCTATGTTCCTCTTGACCCGGCCTATCCCGCAAATCGACTGGAATTCATGCTCGAAGATTCGGGAAGCTCCATGCTGTTGACACAAGCGAAATTCAAAGGGAGCTTTCCAGGCTATCGTGGAAACATCGTCAGCCTCGATGAAATTATTTCACAACTCGACCACGAAGAAGGGGATAACCTGCATCTCGACATTCCCCCTTCAAACCTTGCCTATGTAATTTACACTTCGGGCTCAACAGGCAACCCAAAGGGAGTGATGGTTGAACAAGGCGGCTGGCACAATTATGTTCTTTCGGCAAAAAAAGCCTACGGGCTGGAGCCGGGAGAAAGAATGCTTCAGTTTTCCTCATTGAGTTGGGATACCAGCGCCGAGGAAATTTTTCCCTGCCTAACGAGTGGAAGCGCCCTGGTACTTCGGACGCCCGAAATGATGAACTCCTTTCTAGCCTTCTGGAAAGCATGTGAAACCCTGCGCCTGACAGTTTTGACACTCCCCACTGCATTCTGGCACGAACTGGTCACGCACCTTGAACAGCAACCGGGGCTAATTCCTCCTTGCGTAAGAGCTGTAGTTATTGGGGGAGAGCGCGTGGAAGCCCGGTTTGTAAACCTGTGGAACAGAATCGCGCCCGCAAATATACAACTATTCAACACGTACGGTCAAACCGAATGCACAGCCGTTACAACCCGATACCTGTTTGATCCGGCAAAAACTTATGAATTCGCCCCCATCGGAAGCGCGATTGAAAATGTGCAACTGCTGGTAATGGATGAGAAAGGGAATCCCCCCCCTTCCGGAGAAGTTGGCGAATTATATGTGGGCGGGATTGGGGTCGGGCGCGGCTATCTTAACCAAAGCGACCTGACTGTGAAAAAATTTGTCACACATCAGGGACAGAGATATTACCGCACGGGTGACCTGGTTCGAGAAATTGAAGGGGGAGTCTTAATTCACAATGGGCGGGCAGATGGACAGATCAAAATTCGTTCTGTGCGCATCGAGCCGGGCGAAGTAGAATCGGCATTGATAAAGCACCCCATGATCAAACTGGCTGTCGTGGCAGGCTACCCGACAGATACGCCACGTCAATTGGTCGCATATGTCCAGTTATCAGAAGAACATCAAAAATTGCCGTCAGATTTTAGAAACTGGCTGAAGACGGAATTACCCGAAGCCTTTATCCCCGCCTACATCATCCCGGTACCTGCTTTTCCACTAACCCCGAATGGCAAAATTGATAAAAAAGCGCTGCCAGAACCCACAGCCGATTTCAAGAACATTACCGATTCCGACGAAGGAACTCCGCGAACAGCGCTGGAAGCAAGCCTGCTCGCGTTATGGCGCAAATATCTAAAAGCGCCAAGCATGGGGGTCTTCGATAATTTCTTTGATTTCGGCGGGGATTCGTTGCTTATTGTACAAATCATCACCGAACTCGAAACTTCGTTTCGTAAAACGCTGCCTTTGTCGTTGATCTTCCGCTACCCAACTGTTGCGCAACTTGCAGAAATTTTACAAGACGAAGGATGGACACCGGAAACTTCGGCGCTGGTGCCGGTAAAACCAGTCGGAAGCCGTCGCCCCTTCTTTTGTGTTCACGCAGATGGCGGCGCATTCTTTTACCTCGATTTCGCGAAGCACTTGCACGATGATCAACCCTTCTATGGATTGCAATCAAAAGGGTTGGACTTAAATGACGAACCTTTCACCCACATCACCGACGCAGCAGCCAGCTATGTCGAAGCCATCCGCTCCATCCAGCGCGAGGGACCCTATAATATTGGCGGGTTCTCAGTGGGTGGAATTTTTGCCTACGAGATCGCCCAGCAGCTCGTAAAAGCCGGGCAGGAAGTCTCAATGCTGGCATTCATGGATGCGCCTTCACCCTACTATCCGGTTTACATTGTGAGCGGCTCCGGTTACCTGGGAAAATTCAAGCGACTGTTCAAACTTCCGCTCAACAAAATGCTAAGTGAGGGCGCTCAAAAGGCGGTAAAGCTATTAAAAAAATGGGAGACCGGATTACTTATTTTGGCGCATCAAAAAACCCGGCGGCCAATGCCTGCAGAACTTAGAGCTGAGTTTATACGTCGGCTGAATCAACGCATGGGAGACCTATATAAGCCGGCCCCATACCATGCGCCTGTTCATGTTTTTTATGCCGAACAGCAGGAAGATGGAATCTATAGAGATGACACTTTGGGCTGGAAAGACTATGTCACCGCCCCAATTTACACACATGAAATCCCCGGCGACCACGAATCGATTTTTAAAGAGCCGCTTGTGGAAAATCTTGCCCAAACAGTTCAAAAGGCAATTGACTCAACCGAAAACGGCAGTAGCGGTAATATCACGATAACTCCTAGCGGTTAAGTACAAGTACCCCACGCTGCCCCACAAAAAAGATCAAGGATATTCTTCAAATGAACATCACGGTAAAAGAAATCTCCACTGCAGATGGGCAGGCATGGAATCAATTGGTGGGCAATTCGCCACAACGCACCGTTTTTGTGGAAGATGAATTTTTGACGATGTGGACTGAAACCAACCCAACATTTCATCTGACCCGCATTGGATGTTATGACGATAAACAACGATTGATTGGAGGACAGGCATTTCTGCACAAAAAAGTCCTGGGAATACGCCTTTCTACAATTCTCAATATCTTTTACGCCAGCACTCCCCTGCTTAACGCGCCCACACCAGACGAGCAGGATATTCAGGCTGAGATACTGAATGCATTAGCAGGCTATGTCAGGAAGAAACTGCCCTTCATGTTGGTGGAAGCCCATCCAAGCCTGATGGATGTGCGTCCATATCTCTATAACGGATGGGAGGCCGCGCGCGAATATACACATCTATGGGATTTGAGAAACCTCGACCTGCTCATGGACAACATGCATCGCAAAGGCAAAACAATAAAAAAAGCCCAAAAACAGTTTGTGATTACCCGCGAAACCGGCGCCGAGGCGGTTGCCAAGTTCGCAAAACTTTACAAAACAACAATGCAAAAGTTCAACTGGAAACCAAGCAGGCACTGGACGGAAATTCTCCAGGAACAAGTCAAGTGGATGGAAACCCGTGACATGTTCAGGCTGTATTCCTGCCATACTCTCGAAGGAGAACTGGCTGGCATGACAACGCTTATCCTGAGTCACACCAACCGCACAGCCTATGGGTGGATGATGGGCTACAATCCAAGTTCTAAAAACAGGGAATGGGGCCCCGTATTGCAATATTACACCGCTCAAGAGCTGGCAAGCAATTTCGATTTTATGGATTTTGGCGAAGGAACCCGCGAAACAATTTATGTAACCAAGGATAACATTGGAACGACCTCAGTTCCATTTTGGGTTTTAAGGACAAAGCAAACACACCATTGGCTCGAAGCCTACGAAAAAATCAAGAACATAAGATACGCGTTAACCAGTAAAAACCTCTTTCGATTAGCGCGCGATCTAAAAGAAACCATAGACAGGAATCTCATTTTCACTGATCAGGAGTCGATTCAGAAGAGGAGGTCTGATGACTGTAATCGTCAAAGAAATTCCAACCGCTGAACGTCAAGAGTGGGATGATTTAATCAACCACTCACCGCAACGTACTGTTTTTCTGGAGTACGAGTATCTACACATGTGGGCTGAAACCAATCCAACATTTCATTTGACCCGCATCGGGTGTTACGACGATTCGAGCCAAAAATTGGTAGGTGGGCAGGCGTTCCTGCACAAGAACTATCTGGGGATACGCCTCTCGACCATTCTTAATCTCTTCTACGTCAGCACCCCCACCCTGAGGGATTCCGCTCAGGAGGATGAAGTCCGCCGGTTGGAGATTCTGCGCGCGCTGGCCTGTTATGTAAAAAAGCGCCTCCCTTATATGCTGGTTGAAGTTCACCCCAACCTAACGGATGTGCGTCCTTATTTATATAACGGCTGGCGGGCGTCCTGCGAATATACGCATATATGGGATTTAAGAAACAGAAACGCGCCTCTCGAAAACATGCACCACAGAAGCAGGTCGCATGTGCAACATGCCGAAAAGGATCTGGCGTTTGCCCGCGAATCCAGCGCCGATACGTTGTGTGAGTTTGTGCAACTTTATCGTAAAACGATGATGAAGTTTAACTGGCTGCCAGACGCCACGTGGGAAATGAATTTCAGAAAATATGTCTCCTGGATGGAAACTCGCGATATGTTCAGGCTGTACACCTGCCGCACTGTCAACGGAGAATTAGTCGGAGCAATTCTTTACATTTTGAGCCGCATCAATCGGACAGTGTATGTTTGGCTGATAGGCTATAATCCCGAAACAAAGATTAAGGGGTGGAGCGATACATTAAACTGTCATGCTGCCCAAGAACTGTCAAGCGAGTTCGATTTCTTTGATTTTGGAGAGGGGAGCCGCGAATCGATTTACAGGGCAAAAGACACCGCAGGAACAACCTCCGTGCCATTTTGGGTCCTAAAAACCGCTTTTTCGCAGCGCTGGTTGTTTATCTACGACAGGCTTAAACTTGTAAGATACACCATAGCCCGCTTTCCATTATTCAAACAAGGCCACTCTACAGAATAACAGGTGAACAATGCATAATATCAAAATATTACAACCGGAAGAGTATCACGTCTGGGATCAATTGTTTGCGCATTCGTCACAACCTCATGTATTTCAGCGTTTGGATTGGTCCATGATGCTTGCAGAAACCGGCGAAGAGGGGTACAAACTACTGCCGCTTGTATATTCCCAAAAAGAGGAAGTTGTAGCGGGTATTTTGTTGCTCTATTCAAACGGAATAAACGGGCGGAAAAGTTTTTCCCTAGCCACATCCAGCTACTGCAGCCCCGTTTTCTCTCAAAAACTTGAGTACGATAAACATTCGCATACCTTCTCCACGTACTTCATCATCAAGGAATTGCTAACAGCCCTTCTTCAGACAGTAAACCGGGTCAGACTTAACCTGCCGCCTTGGTTTTGGGATATCCGCCCATACAATTTTTTGGATTGGAAGATCAGCCCTTATTTCACTCATACGCTGTCATCAACTGACGCCGTCCAACCCGACCATGCGCTCACACTCGATAAAAAATACCTCTGCCAGACGGGTAAAGATGCCGACATCGACTTGTGGCTGGCGCAAGTTGCAAAAAAGCGACGGACGGCTTCACAACAGCGGGAAAAATTTTTCACCATTGCCAAACGGCGAATCGAATGGTTGCAAACACACCAAAACCATCGCCTGTTTTTATTGCGCCAGGCCGATACAGACCGGACGCTTGCCTACCTGCCGGCTATTTTGAGCCATGAAAACAAAACTGCTTATTTCAGTGAACCGCTATATATATCGCCGAATCTCGAACTAGATACCCTTCCCGGCTTTTACCAGGCCTGTTGCAATCATCTGGCAGGCGGATTTACCCATTTCGATTTTGGGAAATCCAGAACCATGGAAATTAGCCGAATCAAAGACCGCCTAAATGGACGGCTTATGCCCGTTTTTACGGTGGAGAGTCCGGATCATGCAGCGAATGCCACGATGAGCGATCCGTACTATCCATATTAATTTTGGACTCTCTGGTATTTTCTGAGAACAAAAAGACCCCGAAGATTTATCACCTCCGAGGTCTTCCTAATCACCCATTCCCCATCTACTTGCTCTTCACCAACCCCACCTTCACCTTCTCTCCTTCAAACTCATCTTCCACAACCGACGCGGATTCGGGAGCGGCGGAAAAGGTCAGGCGCACGGCGAGCGTCTCGGCCTTGATGTAATCCGCGTGGGTCTCGATGGCAGACTTCAACCCCGCGCTGGCTTCGACAAACAACTCGATGCGGTCGGCAACGTCCAATTCGGCGGTCTTGCGCAAATCCTGGGCGCGGCGCAGGAATTCACGCGCCAAGCCTTCGGAGACCAGTTCGGGCGTCAGGTCGGTGACGAGAGCGGCGACGTACGCGCCTTCTTCTGCCACCGCAAAACCAGCCTTCGCCTGAGCCTTCACTTCCACCTCATCTGAAATGATATGGAAAGTCTCGCCGCCAGCGGTCACTTCAAGCTGCTTGCCAGAGGTCAAAGTCTGCGCCACTTCTTCAGGATTCATGGCAAGGATCGCCTTTTGAATCATGGGGAACTTGTTGCCGTATTTCTGTCCGAGTTGCTTGGGCAGCGGCTTGACCGTGTGCGAGACGGCTTCGGTGGCCGCATCCAGCGGGCGGACTTGCTTGACGTTCAACTCGTCGGCGATGACATCCATGTTCCTGGTCAGGGCGGCGCGCTCGAAGTTGTTCCCCACCGAGAAGGCGGCTTCGGCGAGCGGCTGGCGGACTTTGCGATTCGCCTTCTGCCGCGCCGAGTGACCGAGAGAGACCAGTTTCATCACCAGCTCCATTTCGCGGTTGAGCGACTCGTCGATGAACTCTGTCATCACGGGGGGCCAGGCGGCAAGGTGAACCGACTCAGGCGCGGTCTCGTCCACCGAACGCACGAGGTTCTGGTACAACTCGTCGGCGAGGAAAGGCATGGCGGGGGCAATCAACTTCGAGAGGGTCACCAGCGCGGTGTAGAGAGTCGAGTACGCGGCTTGCTTGTCGGCGCTGGAGTCATTCTTCCAGAAGCGGCGGCGCGAGCGGCGCACGTACCAAGTGGAAAGGGTTTCCACAAATTTCTCGATGGGGCGGGTGGCATTGGTCGCATCGTATTCTTCATAGGCTTTGGTCACGTCGCGGACGAGGACATTCAACTCCGAGAGCAGCCAGCGGTCGAGGTCGTTGGTCGTCGCGGTGACGGTCAGACCCTGCGGCTTGTCGAGATTGGCGTAGGTGATGAAAAACGAGTACACGTTCCACAAGGTCAGCGTGAAACTGCGGATCACGTCGCCAACCAAATCGGCGGAGAAGCGGCGTTCCTGTCCCGCGGGCGAGGCGGTGTAAAGATACCAGCGCAGCGCGTCGGCGCCGTGAACGTTCAACACATCCCACGGCTGGACGATGTTGCCCAGCGACTTCGACATCTTGCGTCCCTGCGCATCTTGAATGTGACCGAGGCAGATGACGTTCTTGAACGAGACCTGATCGTTGAGCAGAGTCGAGATGGCGTGCAGTGAATAGAACCACCCGCGAGTCTGGTCAACGGCTTCGCAGATGTAATCGGCTGGATACTGCTCCTTGAATTTTTCCTCGTTCTCGAACGGATAATGCCACTGGGCATACGGCATCGAGCCAGAATCAAACCACACGTCGATGAGGTCTTTCACGCGGGTCATCCGTCCGCCGCAACTACACTTCCAGTGGATGTTGTCCACATGCGGGCGGTGCAAATCCAATTCACTCAAATCCTTGCCAACTTTTTCAGAGAGTTCCTTCACCGAACCGACGCATTCGCGCTGGTGGCAATCATCACACTCCCAAACGGGAAGCGGCGTGCCCCAATAGCGTTCGCGGCTCAACGACCAGTCGATGTTATTTTCGAGCCAGTTGCCAAAGCGTCCATTCTTGATGTGGTCGGGAACCCAGTTGATGGTCTTGTTCAACTCCACCAATCGGTCGCGCTTCGAGCTGGTGCGGATGTACCACGACTCGCGCGCGTAATAAAGAAGCGGCGTGTTGCAGCGCCAGCAGAACGGATACGTGTGAGTGTATTTTTCGGAGCGGTACATCAAGCCACGCGATTCCAAATCTTTGATGATTTGCGGGTCGGCGTCCTTGACGAAGATTCCGCGCCAGGGTGTGATCTCAGGGATGAACGCGCCATCGGGCTGAACCGTGAGGAGGATTGGCAAATCGTGAAGTTTGCCCGACTCCATATCTTCCGCGCCGAAAGCGGGTGCGGTGTGAACCAAGCCTGTTCCATCCTCGATGGTGACGTAATCGGCGAGGATGACGTAATACGCGGGCTTGTCCACGGGCATGAAGGTGTAAAGCGGCTGATACTTCATCCCCTTCAACTTCTTACCCTTGAACGTGTCCACGATTTTGACTTCTTCGCCCCTGAAAACTTTCTCCACCAAATTCCTGGCGAGGATGAGTTTTTCGGTTGTGCCTTCGTTGTCGCGCTCGACGGTCACATAGTCCACATCGGGGTGCGCGGCAACCGCCACGTTGGACGGCAGAGTCCAGGGAGTCGTCGTCCACACTAATAATGAAGTATCGGGCTTATCCACGAGGGGGAAGCGGACGAAGACCGAAGGATCAACGGCTTCGTCATATCCCAAAGCAACTTCATGGTCTGAGAGCGGCGTGCCGCAACGCGGGCAATACGGGACGATCTTGTAGCCCTTGAAAAGCAAATCCTTTTCCCAGAAGTTTTTAAGAATCCACCAGACCGATTCGATGTACTCGTTCTCGTAGGTCACGTACGCGGTTTCGAGGTCAACCCAAAAGGCGATACGGTCAGTGAGTTTCTCCCATTCTTGAATGTAAGTGAAAACCGACTTGCGGCAGAGTTCGTTGAACTTGTCCACGCCGTAATCTTCGATCTGCTGTTTGTTGGTGAATCCCAACTGCTTTTCAACTTCGATCTCGACGGGCAGGCCGTGCGTGTCCCAACCGCCGCGGCGCGAGACGTGGTATCCGCGCATGATCTTGTAGCGTGGGAACATATCCTTGAACGCGCGCGCCAGCACATGATGCACGCCGGGGCGTCCATTTGCGGTGGGCGGCCCTTCGTAAAAAACATACTCAGGCTGACCCTGCCGCTGCTCGACGGTCTTCTTGAAAATCTCTCGCTTCGTCCAAAATTTGAGGACGTTCTCTTCCATCGAAGGAACATCGAGTTTGGGGTTGACTGCTTTGAACATTCTCACTCCTTGTTATGTCATTGTGAGCGCGGAGCGCGAAGCAATCTCAATTTGTTCAAGAGATTGCTTCGTCGGGAAAAACGCCCTCCTCGCAATGACATTTGAAATTAAACAAAAAACTCTCATCTCACACAGAGACGAGAGCATGGCTCACGCGGTACCACTCTGCTTCCTGTCTCAAAGACAAGGCGCTTGTTGGATGACAACCATCATCCCGTCCCGATAACGAAGGACAACCTCGGCTCGCTTACTTTCACTGGTTACTGATTTTGACCACTGATTTCCGCTCGCGGCTCCGGGAGGATTTTCCGCTTGCTTCGTTGACCTGCTTCGCACCAAACCGCAGGCTCTCTGACAACTCACCAAACGTACTCGTTCCCATCATTGCTTTTGACTGCCAGATTATACACAGGAGAAAGATAAACGACAAGACCTCGACAAGCATGAAAAAATTCATCGCATGGCTGTAGCAAAGTCGCTTGACAAAAAGTGAAAAATAAGATCCTTCTCGGTAAAATTGCGAGTGCGAACAAGCAAAAACCGAGGAGGATCTAAAATGGAGTATAGCACGATTAGCAAGGGGCAAGAAATTAGCATTGA